>NZ_JASJVS010000026.1:0-60045 GCF_035019605.1 Undibacterium sp. 5I2
TCCCGCCAAAAGCACGCGGGAATGACGAGGTATACGGTGTTTCAGGTGTAAAAAAGCGTCCATTAGGCTTTTGCGACGATCCATTAAGTTGTTGTTTATTCGAATCGGAGATCGCTATGTTCATTCACTCGCATATTGGTAACGTCGAGCGTTTTCACGGCACGCCTGCAGCAAACGACACTTCTGTAGCACCTGGCCAGTCTGCAGCCCATACCGGGCAGGACGCGGGTGAGAATCATGCTGGCTGGAGCAATTCCGCTTACTGTCAGAGCGGCGGCCAGATTGCCGGGAAGGTTAATGCCACCAACGAAGATCTGCGCATCGGCGATGTTTGTGTGAATGCTCGTTTGCATCTGACTTTAGTGAGCGGCAACATTGATTTTCGCCAAGTACGTAGCGATGGCAACGCTGATCCGCTCGAAATCGCAACGATGACGGGCAATCTATTATTGGGTGATGTGGCGGTGCCTGGCAATGTTGCCAGCACGCGCGGTCATGTCAGTGCTGCCAATGTCGATGCCGACACGCTCGCCAAAGAGGCACCGCTTCCCAGCCCAAGCATGCCGTCCGCGCCATCGCAGCCGCCGACTCTTTTTGCGCTTGGCAATAAACCTTGGGAGGGGATGCAAACCCCTTCCAGAGTCTTTTCCATCGTCGCTTGCGACGATCCATTAAGTTGTTGAAATCGCAAAAAAACGATAACAAAATTAAATCTGCGCTTCCCTTGCACCATGCGCTGAAGAAATGCATAGTCCGCAACTGTTTCAATCAGCGTAGTAGCGTCACTTTTTCGAACAATTCCAGTGCTGCTATATTAATTAGGTGCAATCATCGAAAGCGCCGCCACGGCGGTATGTTATGCTTTGCCTTCTCGTAAATGCCTGTTCTATTTATTCATGACCAACAAAAGCCCGACTCTCCCCGTTTCCGCCGCTCAGGAACTGCTCAACAGCTTGAAGAAAAGCTTTCCTGTATTTCAGCGTAACGACCCGCTCGCGATAGGTATAGATAAGCAGATCATCGAACGTTTGCCCGAAACCAGCTTGAAAATATTGCGTCTGGCGCTGACGTATCACACCAAATCTTCGCGCTACCTGCAAAAAACGCTGACCTCAGCGACGCGTTTTGATCTCGATGGCAATCCTAAGGAAGAGATCAACGATACGCATCGCGCCCATGCGCAGCAGTT
Organism: Undibacterium sp. 5I2; assembly: GCF_035019605.1. Lineage (NCBI taxonomy): Bacteria > Pseudomonadati > Pseudomonadota > Betaproteobacteria > Burkholderiales > Oxalobacteraceae > Undibacterium > Undibacterium sp. 5I2. The sequence continues at coordinate 1,190 of NZ_JASJVS010000026.1, forward strand.
GCTCAACGAGCGTGCCAAGAAGAATGCCGAACGGATCAAGGCGCAGGCTGAATTCGACCGATTGCGTCAGCTTGAAGCGGCGGAGTTGGAAGCGACGAAAAGACGTGCAGAAAAAATGAATCAATTAGCAATGAAATTCGCTAAATAAATATGACTATGCTGGCCTGATTGCCAGCCTGATAGCCTCTGGCTCGCCGACAGTGCGGGCCATTTTTTTAGCTATAATTTATAAAAATATAATAAAAATCAGTTAATGAAGCCGATATGTTAACTTTTTATAACATTTTTATAGCTTTAGATAAATATTTCTGGAGATTTGTAACTATTCATGTCAACGGATTGCCACACTGATTCGTTTCTTACCCTAAAGGAACTTTGCCAGTCGTTTTTATGCCGCGAAGCTCCACCTTTAGGAGTCTGAAAATGATTTATGAAATTTTAGTGCGCCCCGCTGACAAGCAAAAGATGAGCTCGGAACATTTGATTTGGATAGACAGCGATTTACCTTCGCGGTCATTTGAAAAATGGCTGAGTGAGCTTGGTTTGCTCGATCACAGTAAGCTTTCAGCGATCGTTCGCTGGAGCATCGTGCAAACGACACGCCCAGCCCATTTCAAGCTCGCCACTCAGGCTAAAGCATTGAAAAGCCGTATTTCCGAATTAATGAGCGGGGTGCCTGAAGTACGTGCGGTGCCGGATGCCGCCAAGGCACTCAGTGTGTTCCGCTTCAAAGCGCCTAAGCATGAATTCGCTGGCGCTTATTTGTAAAGACTTCATCAAAAATCTGACTAGGGTTTGAAACCCCGGCCTTCAGGCCGGTGAGCGACGAAGGAGCGACGCGATGGGAGGGGATGCAAACCCCTTCCAGAGTCTTTTCCATCGTCGCTTGCGACGATCCATTAAGTTGTTCAGCGTAGCAGCAAAAAAAGCACGCGCACAGCTTGCGCGTGCTTTGGCTCAAACAGTCATGCGGGGATTAAAATTCTTCCCAACTCTGATCGCTTGCTGATTTGCGTGCACTCTGACTGATTTGCCGAGTGGCCGGCCGTGTGGCCGGTCGGCTGGCATGGCTTTTCAAGCTGCCAGCCGGCGCTGCTGAACTTGGGTGGGTAGTTTTGAATTGCGCCACCACGTGCGAGAGTTTGCCGGCTTGGTCGCGCATGCTTTCGGCCGCGGCGGCGGCTTGTTCCACCAGCGCGGCATTCTGCTGCGTCATCTCATCCATTTGCGTGACCGCGAGGTTGACTTGTTCTATTCCGGCACTTTGTTCGCGGCTGGCAGCGCTGATTTCGGCCATGATGGTGGCAACCCTGGCCACGCTGCCGACGATGTCTTGCATGGTCGTACCGGCGACATCGACGAGCTTACTGCCATGCTCCACTTTTCCGACTGAATCGTCGATCAGGGTTTTGATTTCCTTGGCGGCCGAGGCGCTGCGTTGCGCCAAGTTTCTCACTTCCGATGCCACGACCGCGAAACCACGGCCTTGTTCTCCGGCCCGGGCGGCTTCGACTGCGGCGTTGAGCGCCAGAATGTTGGTTTGAAAGGCGATACCGTCAATCACGGAAATGATATCGACGATTTTATTGGAACTGGCCTTGATCGAACCCATGGTTTCCACTACCTGATGGACCACTTCACCGCCTTTGACTGCCACGCTGCTGGCCGAAACCACGTATTGATTGGCTTGCTGGGCATTGTCGGCATTTTGCCGCACGGTGGCGGTCAATTCTTCCATCGATGAGGCGGTTTCTTCCAGCGAGCTGGCTTGCGATTCGGTGCGGGCCGATAAGTCGGCATTGCCGGAGGCAATTTCCCCGGCGGCCACATTGATCGATTCTGTACCACTGCGCACTTCGGCAATGACTTCACTCAAGCCACTGCTGATGCCATTGATGGCCTTCATCAATAAGCCGATTTCATCATCGCGTGTGACTTTGACTTGCCCGGTCAAATCACCGCGGGCCAGTTGTTCCGCTAAGCCTGTGGCTTCATGCAAGGGTTTGGTGATCGAACTGGTGATTAACCACGCGCACAAGGCGGACAGTGCAACGGCGATGGCAGATAAGATCATCAGCAGCAGACGACTTTGCTGCGAAGAATGTTGCATTTCTTGTGAAGCTTGATCGATTTGCGCGCGTTGTAACAGCAGCATTTCTTCAATCTTTTTGACATAGCCGACCGAAGCAGGAATAAATATTTGCTCAAGCGCCTGATTGGCTTCGTCGGTCTTGCCTTCCTTTTTTAACGCAACGACTTTGGCGCGCCCGTTGACATAGCTTTGCCGGACTTCGCCTATCTCTTTAAGTAAGGCTTTTTCTTTATCCGACTGCATGTGCTCTTCTATTTCTTTTTGCAAAATAGCCGAGGTGCGCGTCGATTCGGCTTGATCTGCCGCAAAAAAAGGAGTCAGTGATTCGTCGCTGCTTTTTGCAATCGCGCTGGTTCTGCGTATGCCGGTGTGGATGTTGCGGTACCAATCGCTGACCAAACGTTCGGTCGTCAGCGGTTCTTTCATCAAGGCTTCGGTTTCGGCCGCAACTTGGGACAGTTGGAAGAAAGCAATTGCTGTCGTGAACAGTGCGAGACATAAGACCAAGGCGAAACCCAGTCCTAATCTTTGCCCTACGGATAAACGATTGAAGAATGCTGTCATGGTGGGCTCCGGTGCCTGTCTTTCGCAGGCGTGGTTGGGGTCGTTGATTCAATGGTCTGGCCAGCTTATTGGCGTGCTACATCTTCAGAGCGTCATTATGGTACCAGTTAGCAACAATATGCGCTTTAGTCTACATAATATTTGCCCACGAGATGCATGATTCCTACGTCTCTCCTGGAAAATTAGTCCGCTGCCTGTCTTTGCTTGTTTTACAATGAGCGATTTGGGATCGCCATGGCCCGACTGCCTCGTCTCCTTATTCCCCATGCGCTGCACCATGTGATGCAATCGAGTCATGATGGCTTACGCTTGTTTCGTGATGATGACGACCATATAGTGTTTCTTGCCTCTTTACTGCAGGGCGCACGTCACTTCGGCATCGCGATCCATGCCTATGTGTTGATGCCCGATCACTTTCATCTCTTAGTTACCCCACAAGAAGCAACAAGTTTGTCCAAACTGATGCAGTGGTTGGGGCGCTATTACGTACCGCATTTCAATCGTAAATATTTGCGTAGTGGCAGTTTGTGGCAGGGGCGCTACAAAGCCACCGTGCTGGATCCGAGTTTGTATTTCTTCCCTTGTAGCTTGTATATAGAAAGTAATCCGGTGCGCGCGGGTTTGGTCAGTGATGCCGCCGCGTATCAGTGGTCCAGTTATGCCCACCATATTGGACTTCGCAATGATGCGCTGGTCGCCGATCACCCGCTGTTCTGGGCTATGGGCAATACGCCATTTCAACGCGAAGCCAATTATAAGCACTTGCTCGAGCAAGGCATAACGGAGCAGCAACTCGCACTGCTACGCGAGGCCACGCACAAGGCTTGGTTGCTCGGCTCAGCAAGCTTTGAGGCAGAGATGGCTAAGCTGACGGCGCGGCGTTTGCAGCCGCACAAGCGCGGCCGGCCGCGTAAGCTGGTGTCACCTGCATAATCTACTCTGACCCTAATAAAAAATTAAAATAAAATAGGGTAATTTTAATTAACTCTGACCCTAATTATTTCTGTTGAACTTTATTTTGCAGTGCACTATCCTCTGGGACAGACTTCCACTTTTGCCCTCCGGAGATAGCTATGCAAGCCCAAGGTTTATACGATCCCTCCAACGAACATGATGCCTGTGGCGTCGGTTTCATCGCCCACATCAAGGGTAAGAAGACCCATGCGATCGTCGATCAGGGTTTGCTGATTTTAAAGAATCTCGATCACCGCGGTGCCGTCGGTGCCGATGCCTTGATGGGCGATGGTGCGGGGATCTTGATTCAAGTTCCAGATCAATACTACCGTGAAGAAATGGCGGTACAGGGCATCGTTTTGCCACCGCCGGGTGAATATGGCGTGGGCATGGTGTTTTTGCCTAAGGAACATGGCTCACGACTGGCCTGCGAGCAGGAAATCGAACGCGCCGTGCGTACCGAAGGCCAAGTGGTGTTGGGCTGGCGCGATGTGCCGGTCGACCGCACTATGCCGATGTCGCCGACGGTGCGCGAAAAAGAACCGCTGATACGGCAGATTTTCATCGGCCGTGGTCCGGACATCATGGTGACCGATGCGCTTGAGCGTAAATTGTATGTGATCCGCAAATCGGCTGTGCATGCAATCGAAGCGCTCAAACTGATCCATGGCAAAGAATATTTTGTTGCATCCATGTCCGCTCGCACCATCGTCTACAAAGGTTTGTTGCTGGCCGATCAGGTCGGCGTGTACTACAAGGATTTGCAAGATCCACGCTGCGTTTCCGCGCTGGCATTGGTACATCAACGCTTTTCTACCAACACTTTCCCAGAATGGCCGCTGGCTCACCCATACCGCATGATTGCGCACAATGGCGAGATCAATACCGTCAAAGGCAATTTCAATTGGATGCGCGCGCGCGAAGGCGTGATGAAATCGGCTGTGCTTGGCGACGATTTGCAAAAATTGTATCCTTTGATTTTTGAAGGCCAGTCCGATACCGCCAGTTTTGACAATGCCCTCGAATTGTTGGTGATGGCCGGTTATCCTATCGCTCAAGCGATGATGATGATGATCCCGGAAGCCTGGGAAAATCATGGCATGATGGATGAAAACCGCCGTGCCTTTTATGAATATCATGCTGCCATGATGGAACCGTGGGACGGTCCGGCGGCGATGGCGTTTACCGATGGTCGTCAAATCGGTGGTACGCTTGATCGCAATGGCTTGCGTCCGGCCCGTTATATCGTCACCGACGATGATTTAGTGGTGATGGCATCGGAATCGGGCGTGTTGCCGATTCCTGAATCGAAAATCATCAAAAAATGGCGTCTGCAACCAGGCAAAATGTTCTTGATTGATTTGGAAGCTGGCCGCATCATCGATGACAAAGAAATCAAAGATACCTACGCCAATGCCAAGCCCTACAAGCAGTGGATCAAGTCGGTACGGATCAAGCTCAATGAACTCAAAGGTACGCCCGATGCACAACCGACGGCCGACAGTTTGCTCGACCGTCAGCAAGCCTTCGGCTATACCCAGGAAGATATCAAGTTCCTCATGACGCCTATGGCGGTGGCCGGTGAAGAAGCGCTCGGCTCGATGGGGAATGATTCCTCCTTGGCGGTGATGTCGAACAAACTCAAGCCTTTGTACAACTACTTCAAGCAATTGTTTGCCCAAGTTACCAATCCGCCTATCGATCCGATTCGCGAAGCGATGGTGATGTCGCTGGTGTCGTTCATCGGTCCGAAACCGAATCTGCTCGATACTAATAACATCAACCCACCGATGCGTTTGGAAGTTTCACAACCGATACTTAATTTTGATGATATCGCCAAGCTGCGCAATATCAGCGCCAATACCGGCGGCAAATTCAAGTCGTATGAACTCGATATCTGCTATCCGGTGGCCTGGGGCAAAGATGGTATCGAAGCACGTCTGGCCTCAATTTGTGCCGAGGTCGTCGATGCAGTGAAATCCGGTCATAACATTTTGATCATTACCGATCGCAAGATGAGTGCTGATTTCGTCGCGATCCCGGCCTTGCTGGCTACTTCGACTGTGCATCAGCATTTGGTCAGCAAGGGTCTGCGCACCAACACCGGCTTAGTAGTGGAAACCGGCTCGGCGCGTGAGACGCATCACTTTGCACTGCTGGCCGGTTACGGTGCTGAAGCCGTTCATCCTTATTTGGCCATGCAAACACTGGCGGCGCTGGCACCACAACTGGCGCCTGGTTTGACGGCCGATGTGGCGATTTACAATTACAGTAAGGCAGTCGGCAAGGGCCTCATGAAGGTGATGTCGAAAATGGGCATCTCGACCTATATGTCGTATTGCGGGGCGCAGATTTTCGAAGCCATCGGGCTCAATAAATCTTTGGTCGAGAAGTATTTCAAAGGCACGGCTTCGAATGTTGAAGGCATAGGCGTGTTTGAAGTGGCCGAGGAAGCATTGCGTTTGCATAAGCTCGCTTTCGGCAATGATCCGGTACTGGCCAATGCGCTCGATGCCGGCGGTGAATATGCCTTCCGCGTACGTGGTGAAGACCATATGTGGACGCCCGACGCGATCGCTAAGTTGCAGCATTCGACGCGTGCCAATAACTATAATTCCTACAAAGAATACGCTCAGATCATCAATGATCAATCGAAGCGTCACATGACTTTGCGCGGTTTGTTTGAATTCAAGATCGATCCGGCCAAGGCTATCGCGCTCGATTTGGTTGAGCCGGCCAAGGAAATCGTCAAACGTTTCGCCACCGGCGCGATGTCGCTCGGTTCCATCAGTACCGAGGCGCATGCGACTCTGGCCATTGCGATGAACCGTATCGGCGGCAAATCGAATACCGGCGAAGGCGGCGAAGATCCGGCGCGCTACACCCAAGAACTCAAGGGTATTCCGATCAAGCAGGGTGCTACTTTGGCTTCGGTGATCGGGCGCGAACATATTGAAGTCGACATCCCTTTGCAAGATGGTGATTCGCTGCGCTCGCGTATCAAACAAGTGGCTTCCGGCCGCTTCGGTGTAACGACCGAATATCTGAGTTCGGCCGATCAAATCCAGATCAAGATGGCCCAGGGTGCCAAACCGGGTGAGGGCGGTCAATTGCCAGGCCATAAAGTGTCGGAATACATTGCCAAGTTGCGCTTCTCGGTGCCGGGCGTGGGTTTGATTTCGCCACCGCCGCATCATGATATTTATTCGATCGAAGATTTGGCGCAGTTGATTCACGATTTGAAGAATGTGAACCCGCAAGCATCGATCTCGGTCAAACTGGTTTCCGAAGTCGGGGTTGGTACCATCGCCGCCGGTGTGTCGAAAGCTAAAGCCGATCACGTGGTGATTGCCGGTCATGATGGCGGTACCGGTGCGTCGCCTTTGTCGTCGATCAAGCATGCTGGTACGCCGTGGGAGCTCGGCTTGGCGGAAACCCAGCAAACTCTGGTTCTCAACGGCTTACGTGGGCGAGTACGGGTACAGGCTGATGGTCAGATGAAAACCGGGCGTGACGTGGCGATTGCCGCCATGCTCGGTGCCGATGAAATCGGCTTCGCCACCGCGCCTTTGGTGGTGGAAGGCTGTGTCATGATGCGTAAATGTCACCTCAATACCTGCCCGGTCGGTGTCGCGACGCAAGATCCGGTATTGCGCGCGAAATTTTCCGGTAAGCCTGAGTATGTGGTTAATTACTTCTTCTTCGTCGCGGAAGAACTGCGTCAAATCATGGCCCAGCTTGGAGTGCGCAGCTATGACGAGTTGATTGGTCGGGTAGATTTACTCGATAAGTCGAGCGCCGTGACACATTGGAAAGCCAAGGGCCTTGATTTTTCCAAGATTTTCTTCCGTCCCGAAGTGGCTGCCGATGCGGCGATCCGTCATGTCGATGTGCAGGACCATGGTTTGGATAAAGCGCTCGATAACAAGTTGATTGCCCAAGCTAAATCGGCAATCGAAAGCGGTGAAAAAGTATCGTTTATTTCGCCGATCAAGAATCGTAACCGCACCGTTGGCAGTATGTTGTCGGGCATGGTGGCCAAGAAGTATGGTCATGCCGGTTTGCCGGACGATACCATTCACATCCAGTTGCAAGGTACGGCGGGTCAGTCGGCCGGTGCTTTCTTAGCGCATGGCGTGACGCTGGATTTGGTGGGCGAGGGTAATGATTACGTCGGTAAAGGCTTGTCGGGCGGTCGCATCATTATTCGTCCGAATACGGAATTCCGTGGCCGTGCCGTCGATAACATCATTTGCGGTAATACGGTTTTGTATGGCGCGATTTCCGGTGAAGCATTCATCAATGGCGTGGCCGGCGAACGCTTTGCGGTACGTAACTCGGGCGCGTCGACAGTAGTCGAAGGCACGGGCGATCATGGTTGTGAATACATGACGGGCGGTACGGTCGTGGTGTTGGGCGAAACCGGACGCAATTTTGCCGCCGGCATGTCGGGCGGGATCGCCTATGTGTATGACCCGGAAGGCGAATTCGAAGCGCGCTGCAATCTGAGCATGGTGACGCTGGAAGCGGTGTTGGCCGGCGATGTGCAGGTGGCGACCGTCGATCGTTCGATTTGGCATAGTCGCTTGCGTGGTGGTGAAGGCGAGACCGATGAAGCGATACTGCGTGATCTCATCGAGCGGCATTTCAAACATACCGGCAGCACCCGTTCGCGCAATTTGCTCGATGATTGGGCGCGTAGTCGCGCCAAGTTCATCAAGGTCTTCCCGACTGAGTACAAGCGTGCACTGGCTGAAATGTATGCGGCCAAACAGCTCACTGCCAAGGCCGCGGCCTGAACCGCTGGTGCTGGCAGAACAGAATAAACCGGGCAGACGCCCGCAACGATTTGAGGTGAAAAATGGGTAAAGTAACGGGTTTCATGGAATTTCAGCGTTTGCAAGAAGCAAGCGAAGCGCCGCAATCACGCAAAAAGCATTACAAAGAATTTCTGGTCCATCTCGACGATAGTCAAGCCAAGACACAGGCGGCGCGCTGCATGGATTGTGGGATTCCATTCTGTAATAATGGGTGTCCGGTCAACAACATCATTCCTGATTGGAATGATTTGGTGTACAGCGGGAATGTCGAGTCGGCGCTGGAGACTTTGCATTCAACTAATAATTTCCCGGAATTCACTGGCCGGATTTGTCCGGCACCGTGTGAATCGGCCTGTACCTTGGGAATTAATGATGATGCGGTCGGAATTAAATCGATCGAGCATTACATCATCGACAAGGGTTGGGAAAACGGCTGGGTGAAAGCGCAACCGGCCTTGCAGAAAACCGGTAAAAAAGTCGCCGTGGTTGGTTCCGGTCCGGCTGGATTGGCAACTGCCCAGCAGCTTGCCCGTGCAGGTCATGAGGTGACGGTTTTTGAAAAGAATGATCGGGTCGGCGGTTTGCTGCGTTATGGTATTCCTGACTTTAAGATGGAAAAATCGCATATCGATCGTCGCGTCGATCAAATGCAGGCCGAAGGTGTGATTTTCCGCACCGGCGTCTTGGTCGGTAAAGATTTTCCTGGCACCATCACCAACTGGTCGAAAGAAAGCATTTCGCCCGAGCAGTTGCAAGCAGAGTTTGATGCCGTCGTTATCGCCGGCGGTGCTGAAACACCGCGCGATTTGCCAGTGCCGGGGCGCGAGCTCAAGGGTGTGCATTTCGCGATGGATTTCCTGCCTTTGCAAAATAAGGTCAATGCCGGCGACAAGGTGAAAGATCAGATCATGGCGACGGCCAAAAATGTCATCGTCATCGGCGGCGGCGATACCGGTTCCGATTGTGTCGGCACCTCGAATCGCCATGGTGCCAAATCGGTGGCGCAGTTCGAATTGTTGCCGCAACCGCCGGAACAAGAAAACAAGTCTATGGTGTGGCCATATTGGCCGACCAAGCTGCGCACTTCCTCGTCGCACGAAGAAGGTTGTGAGCGCGATTGGGCGGTCGCGACCAAGCGTCTCGAAGGCAAGGCTGGTAAGGTCGAGAAGCTGATCGCCTGCCGCGTCGAATGGAAAGATGGCAAGATGCAGGAAGTGGCCGACTCTGAATTCGAAATGAAGGCTGATTTGGTCTTGCTGGCGATGGGCTTTGTGTCACCGGTGGCGCAAGTGCTCGAGGCCTTCGGCGTCGAGAAAGATAGCCGTGGCAATGCCAAGGCCAGTACCGATGGCCCTGATTGTTATCAGACCAATGTGGCCAAGGTGTTTGCGGCCGGAGATATGCGGCGCGGCCAGTCCTTGGTGGTGTGGGCGATCCGCGAAGGTCGTCAGTGCGCGCGCGAAGTCGACCTGTTTTTGATGGGTGCATCAGACTTACCACGTTGAGTGGCGTGACGAAGTTCTTAGTAAAGCCAAGAACTTCGTCAGTTTTTTTGAATGCTTGATACAAAAATCATCAATTAATGACCCAGAATTCATTAATTTTTGTGCTCTGCAAAATAAAAAAATGATCTAAATTCTGCATTTTAATAATTTTGACGTTAAATATTTGGAATAAATAGTATTTATAAGAATTATCGGCAAATCCTTGATATTTTAATATTCTTAACGTCAACACTTCTTCTCGCGTTCTGCATTACAATCTAGCTTTTGCAAAACACCATACTTTGACGTGTCAAATCTCGTAGAACTTCGCGATGTTCATTTTGCCTATGGAGAGCGGACTATTTTGTCCGGACTCCGTATGGATTTTCCACGCGGTAAAGTGATTGCTGTGATGGGCGGTTCCGGCTCCGGCAAGACCACCATTTTGCGCCTGATAGGCGGGCAGATCCGCGCCGGTAGCGGCAGTGTGCAAGTCAATGGGCTAGAGGTGGCGCAACTCGATCAAGCTGGTTTGCAGCAGATGCGCCGCAAGATGGGCATGCTGTTTCAGCACGGTGCGCTGTTTACCGATTTGAGTGTATTCGAGAATGTCGCTTTTCCATTGCGCGAGCATACCGACCTCACGCCGAGTTTGATCCGCGACTTGGTGATGCTGAAGTTACAGGCGGTCGGATTGCGCAATGCAGCACAGTTGATGCCGGCCGAAATTTCCGGCGGTATGGCGCGCCGCGTGGCGTTGGCGCGCGCTATCGCGCTCGACCCGCAGTTAATCATGTATGACGAGCCGTTCGCCGGACTCGACCCGATTTCTATGGGCGTGACGGCGAATTTGATTCGCAGTCTCAATGATGCGCTGGGTTCGACCTCAATTTTGGTATCGCATGATGTGCATGAGTCGTTTGCCATCGCCGACCACGTATATTTCCTGTCACAGGGGAAAATCGTGGCCGAGGGCAGTCCGCAGCAGATGTTGGCCTCGGACGATCCGTATGTGCGGCAGTTTGTGCATGCCCAAGCCGATGGACCGGTACCGTTCCATTATCCGGGGCTGGCGCTGGCCGACGATCTCGGTTTGAAAGGACAGCCATGATCATAGAACGCATAGGACGCCGGGTGCGTGAGCTGGCCTCCGATCTTGGCTATGCCAGCCGGAGTTTCGTCACCATCGCCGCGGCAGCACGCGGCTTGTGGCGGCGCCCACGTCTGGTGACCGATCAGATTCACTTCATCGGTAATTATTCTTTGGTGATCATCGCCATTTCCGGGCTGTTCGTCGGCTTCGTGCTCAGCTATCAGGGTTATTACACCTTGAATCGTTACGGTTCGGAAGAGGCGCTCGGTTTGTTGGTCGCTTTGTCGCTCACGCGTGAGCTCGGTCCGGTGGTGACGGCGCTGCTGTTTGCCGGTCGGGCCGGTACCTCGCTGACGGCGGAAATCGGTTTGATGAAGGCCGGCGAGCAGTTGGCGGCCATGGAAATGATGGCAGTTGACCCGATCGCCCGCGTCTTGGCCCCACGTTTCATCGCCGGCATTATCGCCATGCCGATCTTGACGGCCATCTTTAATGCTATGGGCATCATCGGCGGTTATGTGGTTGGCGTGAAGCTGATCGGGGTTGATAATGGCGCGTTCTGGTCGCAAATGCAGGCCGGTGTGGAAGTGTGGCAAGATATCGGCAATGGCGTGATCAAGAGTGTGGTGTTCGGTTTTGCCGTCACATTTGTGGCGCTGTTTCAGGGATATGAAGCGCAGCCTACGCCGGAAGGCGTGGCACGTGCTACCACTCGCACCGTCGTGATTTCGTCTTTGCTGGTGCTGGGGCTCGATTTCTTGCTGACAGCTTGGATGTTTCAGTAAGCCTGGGAGCCTTTGCCGCCGACTCCGTTCTGCCGCTCAGGATTCCAGATGAACACGCAGCGTAGTGACGCGGCAGGTATCAAATAATCATTGCGCTCCCAAGTGGGGGCACAGAGGAAAAACATGCAAAAAAAATCATTGGATTTCTGGGTCGGTTTGTTTGTGATTCTGGGAGCGGCAGCCTTGCTATTCTTGGCATTGCAAGCTGGCAATATGAGCTCCCTATCCTTGCAAAAGACCTATACTGTCGTCAGCCGTTTCGACAATATTGGCGGCCTCAAGCCGCGCGCGGCAGTGAAAAGTGCCGGTGTGGTGGTTGGGCGGGTGTCGGCAATCACGTTTGATGACAAAAGCTTTCAAGCCAGCGTGACGATGCAATTGGAAACGCGTTACCAGTTTCCGAAAGATACCTCGGCAAAAATTCTGACCGCCGGCTTATTGGGCGAGCAATACATCGGTCTGGAAGCAGGTGGCGATACCCAAAATCTGGTCGCAGGTGACAAAATTAAAATGACGCAATCGGCCGTAGTACTGGAAAATCTGATCAGTCAGTTCTTATTTAGCAAAGCAACCGACAGTAGTTCGGATGGGAAAAAATGAAAACAATAACAACACTTTTTACTGGCAGCCGCAGCTTCGTCGCGGTCTTAGCCTTGCTCTCGATGAGCGCTTGTAGCACCGTTTCGGTTGAGAAAATCAAGACCAAGGCTGACAAGGCGCTCGATACCATCGGTACCAAGACCAATATCGGCCAGAATCCGCGCGATCCGTTGGAAGGCTTCAATCGCGCTATGTTTGATTTCAATGATGCGATCGATCAAGCCGTGCTCAAGCCAGTCGCGCAAGTCTACGCAAATGTCACGCCGTCGTTCGTGCAAACCGGCGTCGGCAATTTTTTCGGCAATATCGGTGATATCTACACGGCGCTCAATAATTTATTGCAGGGTAAAGTAGGTGACGGCAGTTCCGATATCATGCGGGTGGCGCTCAATTCTACCTTCGGGTTGGCGGGCTTGCTTGACATCGGTTCGCCGGCTGGTTTGAGTAAGCACAAAGAAGATTTTGGCCAGACACTTGGGGTGTGGGGCGTGCGCTCGGGACCGTATCTGGTCTTGCCGGTGCTCGGACCGACGACGGTGCGTGATGCCGTCGCCACACCGCTTGATTATTATGGCGATGCTTGGTCGTATTATAAGCCTGTGTATATTCGCAATACGGGCAGTTTGGTGCGCTTGGTCGACAAGCGGGCATCCGTTCTTGATGCCGGCTCTTTAATCGAAGAGGCGGCACTCGACCGGTATGTATTTATCCGCGATGCGTATTTGCAGCGCCGAGCCAGTCAAATTAATCCTAACCAAGATTGATCTTGTTTAGCGATTGTCATAACAAACGTAACACAGTGATGCCGCCGTCGCGGCTGTCAACTGGCGGTGTGGTACCGCTTGAAAGGATTTAATATGAAAACACTCATCAGTAAAATTTTTCTCTTCGCCTTTGCCAGTTTGGCATTCATGGGTAGCAGTCTGGCTGCTGAGGAAGCGCCGGATCAGTTGGTCAAGCGTTTGAGCCAAGAAATTCTCGACGTCGCTAAAAGCGATAAAGATATCCAAGCCGGTAATCAGAAACGTGTGTATGACATGGTGGAAGCGAAAATTCTGCCTTACATCGATTTCCAACGCATGACTTCGCTGGCGGCTGGTAAAAACTGGCGCGATGCCACGCCGGAACAGCAAAAACAGTTGAGCAACGAGTTCCGTACTCTGCTGGTCTACACTTATTCTGGCGCGATCTCACAAATCCGCGATCAACGGGTAGAATTCAAGCCTATGCGTGCGGCACCGGAAGACACCGAAGTGGAAGTGCGTTCGCAAGTGATACAGAGCCGCGGCGAGCCGATACAGCTCAATTATCGCTTGGCTAAAACTGCCGGCGCGTGGAAAATTTATGACATCAATGTGCTCGGTGCTTGGTTGGTGGAAACCTACAAGGGTACGTTTACCGAGCAAATCAGTAAAACCGGTATTGATGGTTTGATCAAAACTTTGGCAGAAAAAAATAAAAAGCTGGCAGCAACACCGAATAAAGCCGCCGCCAAATAATCAAAAAAAGGTGATGTTGTGTACAAACTGAGCGGTCAGCTGGCCCAAGAGAATGCTCGTCAGGCAGTCGATGCCGGTATCGCCGCGCTGACTGCCGGCGCGTCCGATTTTGATTTGTCTGGCCTCGAGCGCGTTGATTCTGCCGCGGTCGCGGTCATGATTGCTTGGCAGCGCTATGCCTTGCAAGAGAAAAAGTTATTGAAATTTCATGCAGCCCCACCCGCATTGCAAAGCTTGATTGCTCTGTACGGTTTGAGCGGGCAATTCCAGATGGTGGCTGCAGAACGACATTGACGCTCGTCAATGTGGCGGCGCGGGAAAGTTTCCGCGCCACCGATTCGGTTCCCGGACCGAAAATCCCCTATAATCAAAGGTTTCGTCATTATTGACGAAACGTTCTTCCTCCTCACCCCTATAGAGCACGTAAGTGCGAGCATGCGAGCACACCATATGGCCGCGATACAAATAAATAATATACAAAAACGTTACCAATCGCTGCAAGCCTTGGATGGCGTGTCATTGACGATAGAAGAAGGCGAATTTTTCGGCTTGCTTGGTCCGAATGGGGCCGGCAAGACCACGCTGATTTCTATCCTGGCCGGTCTGAATCGTGCCGATGCCGGCAATATTACGGTGCAGGGGCATGACGTCGTCACCGACTATCGCCAAGCCCGCAGCAAGCTTGGTGTGGTGCCGCAGGAATTGGTATTCGATCCGTTTTTCACGGTACGCGAAACACTGCGCATGCAATCCGGGTATTTCGGCATCAAGAACAATGACAGCTGGATCGATGAGATCATGCACAATCTGGACTTGACCAATAAGGCCGATACCAATATGCGCGCGCTCTCGGGCGGCATGAAGCGGCGCGTCTTGGTGGCGCAGGCACTGGTTCACAAACCGCCGGTGATTGTGCTCGATGAGCCAACCGCCGGGGTCGATGTCGAATTGCGCCAAAGTTTGTGGCAATTCATTGCCCGCCTCAATCGCGAAGGGCATACCGTGGTGTTGACCACGCATTACCTCGAAGAGGCACAGGCACTGTGTAATCGTATCGCCATGCTCAAGGGTGGTAAAGTGGTCGCGCTCGATACCACGGCAGCCTTGATTAACCGTATCTCCGGTTCGCAATTGCGCGTGACGCTGGCTTCCGGCGGCAACATCGCCTTGCCGCCGACTTTACGCGAGCAAATCGTGACGCATGAAACGCCGGCCGAGCAGCGCCAGTTTGTGTTGCGCGTGACTGACTACAATCAAGTCGAAGGTATGTTGGCGGCATTCCGTCAAGCCGGTTGTCAGATTGAAGATTTACAATTACTCCAGGCAGATCTTGAAGATGTCTTTCTGCAAATTATGGAAGGCGCACAATGATGAACATGACTGGTTTCAATACCCTGTTGTATAAAGAGGTCTTGCGGTTTTGGAAAGTGGCGACGCAAACCATCACTGCCCCGATCATGACGGCCTTGTTGTATCTGCTCATTTTCGGTCATGTGCTCGATGCGCATGTGCAAGTCTACCCGGGTGTGCGGTACACCGCTTTTTTGGTGCCGGGCTTGGTGATGATGAGTATTTTGCAAAATGCCTTTGCCAATACCTCGTCCTCACTGATTCAATCGAAGATCACCGGTAACCTGGTGTTCGTGCTCTTGCCGCCGTTGTCACACTGGGAATTGTTCGGTGCCTATGTACTGGCGGCCACCATGCGTGGTTTGGCGGTTGGCGGCGGGGTGTTCATCGTTACGGTATGGTTTACCAATCTGCATTTCGTCGCACCTGGCTGGATCGCCTTGTTCGCTTTACTTGGCGCTGCCATGCTGGGCACGATGGGTTTGATCGCCGGCATCTGGGCCGAAAAGTTCGATCAACTCGCGGCATTTCAGAATTTTTTAATCATGCCGGCGACGTTTTTATCGGGCGTGTTTTATTCGATACATTCGCTGCCGCCATTTTGGCTGACCTTGTCCCGCTTCAACCCATTTTTTTATATGATAGATGGGTTTCGCTACGGCTTTTTCGGTCAGTCCGACGTTGATCCCGTCAATAGCCTGATTGTGGTCGGCTGTTTTTTCCTGATCCTGACGACGATTGCGGTGCAGATGCTCAAGCGCGGTTATAAATTACGTCACTAATTTCAAGTTTTAGAAAGATACGCTGTGTTTCCTACTCCTGAACAAATTCATGCTTACATCGCGGCCGGCTTAGATTGCACGCATCTCGAAGTCGAGGGCGACGGTCAGCATTTCAAGGCCCTCATCGTGTCGTCTGCTTTCGCTGGCAAACGCCTGATTGCCCGGCATCAGATCGTCTATGCCGTGCTGGGTGAGCGCATGCGCGCCGAGATTCATGCCTTGTCGATGAAAACCCTGACTCCTGAAGAGCATGCTGCATAATGGATAAATTACTGATTACAGGCGGCTCGCGCCTCAATGGCGAGATCAGCATTTCCGGGGCCAAGAATGCCGCCTTGCCGATACTCTGCGCCGGCTTGCTGACGGCCGATGAGCTGGTGTTGCACAATGTGCCATCGCTGCAAGATGTCAGCACGATGCTGAAATTATTGCGTCAGATGGGTTTGAAGGCGACGCAAGAAAACGGTGTGATGGTGCTCAATGGTAGCGCGGTCGATCGTTTTGAAGCCCCGTATGACTTGGTCAAAACCATGCGCGCCTCGATTCTGGTGCTCGGTCCTTTGTTGGCGCGCTTCGGCGAAGCCAAGGTGTCGCTGCCGGGCGGCTGCGCCATCGGTTCGCGTCCGGTGGATCAGCATATCAAGGGTTTGCAAGCCATGGGTGCCGAGATCAGCATCGAAGCCGGCTATATTCATGCGCGCGCCAAGCGTCTCAAAGGCACGCGTGTGGTGACCGATATGATCACCGTTACCGGTACTGAAAATTTACTGATGGCCGCCACACTGGCCGATGGCGTGACGATACTGGAAAATGCCGCGCGCGAGCCGGAAGTGACTGATCTGGCCAATCTGCTGGTGGCCATGGGCGCGAAAATCAGCGGCATCGGCACGGATCGTTTGGTGATTGAAGGGGTGGAGCGCTTGCATGGTGCCAGCCACACCGTGATCGCCGATCGCATCGAAAGCGCGACTTTCCTGTGTGCGGTGGCCGCTACCGGTGGCGACATCATTTTGCGCAACACACGCAGCGACATCCTCGATGTCGCTCTCGACAAGTTGCGCGAAGCCGGGGTGATTCTGACCAGCGGTCCGGATTGGATTCGTGCGCAAATGAGCAGCCGGCCGAAAGCGATCGGTTTTCGCACCACTGAATACCCAGGTTTTCCTACCGATATGCAAGCCCAGTTCATGGCCATGAATTGCATCGCCGTGGGCAGCAGTTGTATCACTGAAACGATCTTTGAAAATCGTTACATGCATGTACCGGAAATGCATCGCCTCGGTGCCAAAATTGAAATCGAAGGTCATACCGCCATGGTTACCGGTGTCGATAAATTGATCGGCGCGCCGGTGATGGCGACTGATTTGCGCGCTTCGGCGTCGCTGGTGATTGCCGCTATGGCGGCCGAAGGCGAAACCGTGATCGACCGGATTTATCATCTCGATCGCGGTTACGATCGTATGGAAGTTAAATTGTCCGCCGTCGGCGCACAAATACAGCGGGTGAAAGCATGAGTGCACAATTAACTTTGGCTTTGTCCAAAGGACGTATTTTTGAAGAAACCCTGCCCTTGTTGGAAGCCGCCGGTATTCGCGTGTTGGAAGATCCGGAAAAATCGCGCAAGCTGATTTTGGCGACCAATGACCCGGCGCTGCGCGTGATCATCGTGCGCGCCTCCGATGTGCCAACGTATGTGCAATACGGTGCGGCCGATTTCGGCGTGGCCGGCAAAGATGTTTTGCACGAACATGGCGGCGAAGGTTTGTATCAGCCTATCGATCTGCAGATCGCCAAATGCCGCATGTCGGTAGCGGTGTCGGCCGGTTTTGACTATGCCACGGCGGTCCGTCAGGGGGCGCGCTTGCGCGTGGCGACCAAGTATACCGAAACGGCGCGTGAGCATTTCGCCAGCAAAGGCGTGCACGTCGACTTAATCAAATTGTATGGTTCGATGGAATTGGCGCCGCTGGTCGGCCTGGCCGATGCCATCGTCGATTTGGTCAGCAGCGGCAGCACGCTGCGCGCGAATAATCTGGTCGAAGTCGAACACATCATGGAAATTTCTTCGCGCCTGGTGGTTAACCAGGCTGCCTTGAAAATGAAACGCGAGCGTTTGCAGCCGATTTTGGCTGCCTTCGAAAGCGCTTCACTGGCGGCGGCACAAGCCGGTAACTGAACTTGGTCCGGCCAGGCCGGACAGTATTTTCGAGAGAGAAGCATGGGAAACATGATCAAGCGACTGGACACGAGCGATGTCGATTTTGCCCGGCAACTGACGCAGCTGCTGGCCTTTGAAGCGACCGAAGATGCCGCCATTGAGCAAGCGGTGGCGCAGATACTGGCCAGCGTCAAGGCCGATGGCGACCACGCCGTATTGGCTGCGACGCAGCGCTACGACCGTTTGCAAGCCAGCAGCGTGGCCGCACTCGAAGTACCGCAGGCAGAATTGCAGGCGGCCTTGCAGGGATTGCCGGCCGCGCGCCGCATTGCGCTCGAAGCAGCCGCTGCGCGCGTGCGTGCCTATCATGAAATTCAAAAGACTGAATGCGGCTCGGCCGGCTTCAGTTATACCGAAGCCGATGGCACCGTGCTGGGGCAAAAAGTCACGCCACTCGATCGGGTTGGTATTTACGTCCCCGGTGGCAAGGCTGCTTATCCGTCTTCGGTGTTGATGAATGCGATTCCGGCCAAGGTTGCGGGCGTGTCTGAAATCATCATGGTGGTGCCGACGCCCGATGGCGTGAAAAATCAATTGGTGCTGGCTGCTGCTGCAATTGCCGGCGTCGACCGGGTGTTTACCATCGGTGGTGCGCAAGCGGTTGCTGCGCTGGCCTATGGCACCGCTACCATTCCGGCCGTGGATAAAATCGTTGGTCCAGGCAATGCCTATGTGGCTGCCGCCAAGCGTCGCGTGTTCGGTATCGTCGGCATCGATATGATCGCCGGCCCATCGGAAATTTTGGTGCTGTGCGATGGCAGCACCGATCCTGATTGGGTGGCGATGGATTTGTTTTCGCAAGCCGAACATGACGAACTGGCACAATCGATACTGCTGTGTCCCGATGCTGCTTATCTCGATGCCGTCGAAGCGAGTATCGCCAAGCTGTTGCCAAGCATGCCGCGGCAAGCGGTGATCGCGGTATCGCTGGCCAACCGCGGTGCCTTGATCAAGGTGCGCGATATGCAGCAAGCCTGCGAAATCGCCAACCGCATCGCCGCCGAACATCTGGAAATTTCTGCCCTGCAGCCGCAACAATGGGCCGATCAAATTCGCCATGCCGGTGCCTTGTTTTTGGGACGTTATTCCTCCGAAGCACTGGGGGATTATTGTGCCGGCCCTAACCATGTGTTGCCGACCTCCGGCACGGCGCGCTTCTCTTCACCCTTGGGTGTGTATGATTTTCAGAAGCGCTCGTCTATCATCCATGTCAGCCAACAAGGTGCGCAAAGCTTGGGAAAAATCGCCGTCGAATTAGCCTATGGCGAGGGCTTGCCGGCGCATGCGCGCAGCGCCGAATTGCGTTTGCTTTGATGATGAGAATAGGGCGATGAGCGCGCCGTGGCGCAATCAGATTTTTTGCGAAGATGCCTTGCAAGGTCTGGCGCGCTTGCCTGACGCCAGCGTCGATTTACTGTTGGCTGACCCGCCTTATGGCCTGGGTAAAGATTACGGCAATGATTCCGATAAAATGGAAGCGGCCGAGTATTTGTTGTGGATGACGGCCTGGGTCGATTTGGCCCTGCCTAAATTAAAACCCAACGGCAGCCTGTATGTGTTCTTGAGCTGGCGGTATTCGCCCGAAGTGTTTGTCATGCTCAAGCAAAGGCTGACGATGATGAATGAAATCATTTGGGATAGACGGGTACCGTCGATGGGTGGCAGCGTGCGCAAGTATTCCTCGGTGCACGACAGTATAGGTTTCTTCGTGAAAGCGAAAGATTATTATTTTGATCTCGATGCGATCCGAATTCCCTATGATGCCGTGACTAAAAAAGCGCGCAGCCGGAAAATTTTTGAAGGTGCCAAATGGCTGGAACTGGGATTTAATCCTAAAGATATCTGGAGTGTGTCGCGCTTACATCGCGAGCACGCCGAACGTGAAGCGCACCCGACCCAAAAACCTTTGGAAATCATCGAGCGTATGATCAAAGCTTCCTGCCCACCCGGCGGCGTTGTGCTTGATCCCTTCATGGGCAGCGGTACCACCGCTGTCGCTGCCAAACGTTGTGGGCGTGATTTTGTCGGCTTTGAACTCAATGTCGAGTATTGCGCCATGATACAGAGCCGGCTGGCCTTGCAGGTTTGCCCGAGGTCGATAGCCGCACCGGTGGTGTTGGCCGATTGATCCTGAGCTCGGCCGTTTTTTATACCGTACTGCATGGAGTAAACAGTGAGTATCAAACAGATCATCCGTCCTGAAATCGCCGCTTTGTCGGCCTACCATGTGCCATCTTCCGATGGTTACGTCAAACTCGATGCGATGGAAAATCCATTTCCCTTGCCAGCGGCGCTGCAGGCTGAATTAGCCCAGCATTTGGCGGCACTGCCGCTCAACCGTTATCCGGTGCCCTCGTATGTCGGTCTGAAAGCCTTGATCGCTGAGCAACTGGCGGTACCGGCTGGGCGTGAAATCGTGCTCGGGAATGGTTCCGACGAATTGATCGCCATCTTGTCGCAAGCGTGTGCCCGGCCCGGTGCCAAGGTGCTCGCGCCCGTGCCTGGCTTTGTGATGTATGCGATGTCGGCGCGTTTCGCCGGGCTGGAGTTTGTCGGCGTGCCCTTGAACGCCGATTTCACGCTCGATGCCGCCGCCATGTTGGCTGCCATCGCCGTACATCGTCCGGTCATCACCTATTTGGCGTATCCGAATAACCCGACCGGTACGCTGTTCGATGCCGCCGACATCGTCGCCATTCTCCAAGCCGTCGGCAGCAGTGGCATAGTCGTCGTCGATGAAGCCTACGGGCCGTTCGCCGGAGTCAGTTTCATGGACCGTTTGGCGCAATTCCCGAATCTGGTCGTCATGCGTACCGTTTCCAAACTGGGCTTGGCCGGGATACGACTCGGCTATATGGCTGGCGACAATGAGTTGATGAAAGAATTTGACAAGGTGCGGCCACCGTATAACATTAACGTTCTGACCGAGGCGAGCGCCGTATTCATGTTGCGCCATGTTGAAGTACTCAATGCGCAAGCGGCCGAATTGTGCCGACAGCGTGAAGCGCTGACCGCGACATTACGCGCCCTGCCGGGTGTGGAAGTGTTCCCCTCTGCGGCAAATTTTTTGCTGATTCGTGTTGCGAATGCTGAACAAGTCTTTGCCAAATTGTTGAAACACAAAATTTTAGTCAAAAATGTAGGTAAAATGCATGCTCTGCTAGAAAACTGTCTGCGTATTACGGTCAGTAATCAGGAAGAAAATGCCCTTTTTTCAGCTGCTTTTGCAGCGTCTCTGCCATAAAAATGAACATGCCAACTCAACGCATTGCGGCCGTAACCCGCAACACCAACGAAACCCAGATCCGGGTGGCGATCAATCTTGACGGCACGGGTGTGCAAAAGCTCAATACCGGTGTGCCGTTTCTCGATCACATGCTTGACCAAATTGCCCGTCATGGTCTGATTGATCTTGATATCGAAGCCGTCGGCGACTTGCATATCGATGCCCACCATACGGTGGAAGACGTCGGGATCACACTGGGACAAGCCGTGGCGCAGGCGATGGGTGACAAAAAGGGCATTCGTCGTTATGGTCATGCCTATGTGCCGCTCGATGAAGCACTGTCGCGCGTGGTGATCGATTTTTCCGGTCGCCCTGGCTTGGAGTACCATATCCCGTTTACCCGTTCGATGATCGGTGGCTTTGATGTCGATTTAACGCGTGAATTTTTTCAGGGCTTCGTCAACCATGCCTTAGTCAGTGTGCATATTGATAATCTGCGCGGCGAAAATGCGCATCATCAATGTGAAACGGTGTTCAAGGCTTTCGGTCGTGCCTTGCGTATGGCGGCGGAACACGATGTGCGTGCCGCCGGCACGATTCCATCGACCAAGGGCAGTCTTTAATTGTTGAACCGAGTGTGAAGTCAAGGCGGCGCTGCGGGCGCTGCGAGTGAAACCTTTATGAATAAAATTGTCGTAGTCGATTATGGTATGGGCAATCTGCGTTCGGTCGCCCAAGCGTTGCGCGCGGTGGCACCGGAAGCGCAGGTGCTGATCTCGGGTTTGGTGGCCGATATAGACAGTGCCGACCGCCTGGTCTTGCCGGGGCAGGGCGCGATGCCCGACTGCATGAGCAGTCTGCGTGACTCGGGTTTGCAGCAAGCCGTCATGACGGCGGCGCGCAACAAGCCGATGTTCGGCGTGTGTGTCGGTGAACAAATGTTGTTTGATGTCAGTGAAGAAGGTGATACCCCTGGGCTTGGTCTGTTGCCCGGTAAAGTCACGCGTTTTGCGCTCGAAGGTCGCTTGCAAGACGATGGCTCGCGCTTCAAAGTACCGCAAATGGGTTGGAACCGGGTAGGGCAAGCCCGTGCTCATGCATTGTGGAATAATATTACTGACGAAGAATATTTTTATTTTGTACACAGTTATTATGCCCAGCCGGAAATCAGCGACCATACCGTTGGTCTGACCGATTACGGCCAGCCATTTGCCGCCGCCGTGGCACGCGATAATATCTTCGCCACGCAGTTTCATCCGGAAAAAAGTGCTGCGGCCGGCTTGCAACTGTATAAGAATTTTGTAAACTGGAAGCCTTGAAGCGGTAGTTCTGCGCCTCGGGCGGTGTTATTTTTTATGTAGTACTTTAAAATTTTTTAATCATGTTGCTCATTCCTGCTATCGACCTCAAAGATGGTCACTGCGTACGCCTTAAACAAGGTGATATGGACCAAGCCACCGTATTTTCCGATGACCCGGCCGAAATGGCACGGCATTGGTTGCGCCAGGGCGCGCGGCGCTTGCATTTAGTTGATCTCAACGGCGCTTTCGCCGGCAAACCGAAGAACGAAGCGGCAGTCAAAGCGATCCTCGCGGCGGTGCGCGACTATGCCGAAGAAACCGGCAGCGAAGCGATTCCAGTCCAGCTCGGCGGTGGTATTCGTGATCTTGACACCATCGAACGTTATCTCGACGACGGTTTGTCTTATATCATCATCGGTACTGCGGCGGTCAAAAACCCCGGTTTCTTGGCGGATGCCTGCAGCGCCTTTCCGGGCCAAATCATTGTCGGTATCGATGCCAAAGATGGCAAGGTTGCCACCGATGGTTGGAGTAAGTTATCGGGTCATGAAGTGATTGACCTGGCGAAGAAATTCGAAGGCTACGGCGTCGAAGCGATCATTTACACCGATATCGGCCGTGACGGCATGATGGGTGGCGTGAATATCGAGGCCACCGTCAAGTTGGCGCAAGCGGTCAGCATTCCGGTCATCGCCTCGGGCGGTGTGCACGATTTGGCCGACGTCGAAGCCCTGTGCGCGGTGCAAAGTGAAGGCATTAGCGGCGTCATTTGCGGTCGTTCGATTTACGAAGGCACGCTCGACCTTGGTAGCGCGCAGCTGCGTGCCGATATCCTCAGTGGCGACGACAGCGCCGAAGTAGAGTTCGAATGACACTGGCCAAACGTATTATTCCCTGCCTCGACGTGACCGCTGGTCGGGTCGTCAAAGGGATCAATTTTCAAGAATTGCGCGATGCCGGTGATCCGGTTGAAATCGCCCGCCGTTATGATGCCCAAGGGGCCGACGAGATTACTTTTCTCGATATCACCGCTTCTTCCGACGGACGCGATCTGATCTTGCCTATCATCGAAGCGGTAGCCGATCAGGTCTTCATTCCGCTCACAGTGGGCGGTGGCGTGCGCACGGTCGCTGATGTGCGCCGTCTGCTCAATGCCGGTGCTGATAAGGTCGGCATCAATACCTCGGCCGTCACCAATCCGCAGTTGGTTGCCGATGCCGCGCATAAGTATGGTTCGCAATGCATCGTCGTGGCGATCGATGCCAAACGCGTGGCCCCAGGAAAATGGGAAGTCTACACGCACGGCGGTCGCCATGCGACTGGCTTGGACGCGGTGGAATGGGCGCAGAATATGGCGCGTCTCGGGGCCGGAGAAATTCTGCTCACGAGTATGGATAAAGATGGTACCCGTTCCGGTTTCGATCTCGGCCTCACACGCGCGGTTTCGGATGCGGTGATGATCCCGGTAATCGCTTCTGGTGGTGTCGGCAATTTGCAGGATTTGGCCGACGGCATCAAACTTGGCGGTGCCGATGCCGTGCTGGCAGCGAGTATTTTTCATTATGGCCACCATACAGTGGGTGAAGCAAAGCGCTTCATGGCGGCGCAACAGATTCCTATGAGGTTGGTATGAGCGCGGCAAAGTGGTTGAATAAAGTAAAGTGGGATGACCAAGGTTTGGTGCCGGTGATCGCGCAAGAAGCCAGCAGCAACGATGTGTTGATGTTTGCCTGGATGAATCGCGAGGCCTTGTCGCGCACGGTGGAACTCGGCCAAGCCGTGTACTGGAGCCGTTCGCGCAAAAAAATCTGGCACAAGGGTGAAGAGTCTGGTCATGTGCAGATCGTGAAAGAAATCCGTCTCGATTGCGACGAAGATGTGGTGTTGCTGAAAATTGAGCAAACCGATAGCATTGCTTGTCACACTGGCCGGCACTCGTGTTTCTTCCAACAGTTTGTCGGCGGTTTGAATGACGGCGATTGGGAGGCCGTTGATCCAGTGCTGAAAGATCCGGAAAGTATTTACAAATGACGACATCGACAGACTCTACCCTGCAAGGTTTGGCAAAAATTATCGAAAGCCGTAAACTGGCCAATGGCGGCGACCCTGATAAATCGTATGTGGCGCGCCTGTTTTCCAAGGGCGACGATGCGATACTCAAAAAAATCGGCGAAGAAGCGACCGAGACCGTGATGGCGGCCAAAGATGCGCGCGTTTCGGGTGACGCTACGAAACTGCTCTATGAATGCGCCGACTTGTGGTTTCATTCACTGGTCTTGCTGGCGCAATTTGATTTGCATCCGCAGCAGGTACTCGATGAATTGGCGCGGCGTGAAGGCTTGTCCGGTCTGGCTGAAAAAGCCGCGCGCGGCCCAGACTGACATCAACTTTATTTCTGATTAGCCCGTATTGACAGGATGAGCATGGAAAATTGTATTTTTTGTAAAATCGCTGCGAAGCATATTCCTGCCAGCATCGTGCACGAGGATGCTGATTTGCTGGCTTTCAAGGATATCAACCCGGCCGCCCCGGTGCATTTGCTGATCATCCCGAAGCAGCATATCGACACTTTATCGGCCGCGACCGTCGAACACAGCGCGCTGCTCGGAAAGATGCTGGCCTTGGTGCCGCAACTGGC
The DNA here is from genome assembly GCF_035019605.1 of Undibacterium sp. 5I2. NCBI lineage: Bacteria > Pseudomonadati > Pseudomonadota > Betaproteobacteria > Burkholderiales > Oxalobacteraceae > Undibacterium > Undibacterium sp. 5I2. The sequence goes on from NZ_JASJVS010000026.1 coordinate 26,596, forward strand.
CGCCGCTCACGGCTGCGCCCCACAGCTACTGGCAGATGGCACGCGCAGCGGTGGCTACAAGACCTTAATCAACACCGGACCCGATGGCGGGCAAGAGGTGTATCATCTGCATATGCACGTGATCGGCGGGGCTTTGCCTTGGCGCGGTCAACGTTAACCGTATTTTCAGAGAGCAGTGCTCTCATCAGGAGTCATCATGGGTTCATTCAGTGGTTTGCATTGGTTGGTCGTATTGGTCATCGTTATTCTGGTGTTCGGAACTAAAAAACTCGGCAATATCGGTGCCGATCTTGGCAAAGCGGTCAAGGGTTTTAAAGATGGTATCAAAGGCGAGGAAGATAAGTCCGCTGTGCCGGCTGCACCGGCTGCTGCCGTCGCTGAGAAAGCGACGATCGATGTCGATGCCAAAGAAAAAAACGGTCATTGATGGCACGCGTGCTCAGATTATCGGCGCAGGCGCTCAATGATTGATCTCGGCATCAGCAAGCTGGCCTTGATCGGCGTGGTCGCGCTGATCGTCATCGGCCCGGAAAAATTGCCGCGCGTGGCGCGCATGGCCGGTACCTTACTAGGCCGGGCACAGCGTTACATCAATGATGTCAAAGCCGAAGTCAGCAAAGAAATCGAACTCGATGAGCTGCGCAAGATGCACAAAGATGTGCAGGATGCGGCGCAGGAAGTCGAACAGTCGGTGCAAACGACTTGGCACGATGCCGCGACGGCGCTGCAAGAGCCGGCTGCGGCCAGCACTGAGCGGCCAGCCGTGTCGAGCACGTTTGCGCAGGCGCAGATGGCTGACAAGGCCAAAGATTTCCGTCGCAAAAAGCTGGCGAAAACCAGTGCGCTGCCGGCTTGGTACAAGCAGCGCCATGGTCAGCGCAGTCACATCGTCTCAGGTTCGGCGCGCATGGCGCGGCATCGCGTGCAGTCGCGCGGGCCGGCCAGTTTCTTTTGATTTCCCTTTTTTGGTGGTAGCGGCATGAGCGACAAGACGGAATCCAGCGCGGAATCCAGCGGTGAGGAAAGCTTCATCTCGCATTTGGTTGAATTACGCGATCGTTTAGTCAAAGCCAGTTATGGCTTGGTCATTGCAACGGTAGCGCTGCTGGCTTGGCCCGGGCCGGCCCGTATCTATGATTTTCTGGCGCAGCCTATGGTTGATTCGCTGCCGGCCGGTGCACAAATGATCGCCACCGGTGTGATCTCGCCATTCATGGTGCCGATGAAAGTGACCATGCTATTGGCTTTCATGCTGGCGCTGCCGTGGGTACTGTACCAAGTGTGGGCCTTCGTGGCACCGGGCTTATACACGCATGAAAAACGCTTGGTTGCGCCGCTGGTGATATCGTCCTCAGCGCTGTTTCTCACCGGTGTGGCATTTTGCTATTTTTTCGTGTTTGGCCGCGTGTTCAAATTCATCAATGCGTTTTCCCCGACCTCGATCCATGTTTCGCCTGATATAGAAAACTATCTCGATTTCATCATGTCGATGTGCCTGGCTTTCGGCGTGACTTTCGAAGTGCCGGTGGTGGTGGTGGTACTGGTACGGATGGGTTTTGTCTCGGTCGAAAAGCTCAAGGCGATACGTTCATATGTGATCGTCGGTGCCTTTGTGATTGCCGCCATCGTCACGCCGCCTGATTTGGTCAGCCAGTTTTCGTTGGCACTGCCGATGTGCCTGCTCTATGAGTTGGGCTTGTTACTGGCACCGTGGTTTACCAAAGCCACGCGCGCACCGACCATCGGCGACGACTGAGGCAGTGCCTCAGTGCCGGCGGTCTGTCAGGCCGCGCGCAGCCACTTCACTAATGGCAGGGCGCTGTGGAAGGCTTGCAGCAGCGTTTGCTGCACGGCCGCGCTGCTCTGCCCTTGGTAAGGGCACTCGGTCCAGACCATGAAATTTTTCAGCTTCAGATACTCGATATGCTTGGCATCGGCGGCAAAGCCTTTGGGTGGGCGCTTGAGCTTGCCTTCTTGCTGTAACTCGCCGAAGACTTGGCGCAGCTTTTTATCTTTCAACAGTTTTTCGAAGCCGCTCTGGTCGGCGAGGATATGCTCGCGGATCGCCTTGAGGCGGTCGGCCGGCGGCATGTATTCGCCGCAGGCAAAGAACAGGCGGCCATGGGCGTCGAGTTGGAAATAATAGGCTGGACCACCACCCTCGCTCGGTTTTTTACGCCCGAACGGCAGGATGGACGAAGAGAAGGTGGTTTTGTAAGGCGATTTGTCGTGGCCGAAGCGGACATCGCGGTTGATGCGAAACATTGCTTTTTTCGGTTCGCAACCGATGATGACCGGGTCGAATTGTTGAATCTCGTGGATCAGTTCGCCTACCATTTCCAAAAATTCGGCACGCAGAATATCGTAGCGCGGTTTGTTCATGACAAACCAGGCACGCTGGTTATTGTCGGCCAATTCAGACAGAAAAGCTTGTAAGTCAATCAGATGCATGGGGTGTCATTCTTCGCGGTGAGTAGGCGGACGTTTGTCGATCAAGACTTCCAGCGTCGCCTGTTGCTGATTCCGTAGTACCGTGAATTTTGCCTTCTTGCCCGGTACCAGCTGGGCCACCAAATTGAGCATGTTGGTGGTGCTGGTCACCGGCTTGCCGTCGATGTTGAGCAGAATGTCGCCTGGCTTTATGCCGGATTTGTCGGCCGGCCCGCCGCGTATCACACCGGCGATGATGGCACCGGACTGTTGCTTAATGCCGAAGCTTTCCGCCAATTCCGGCGTGATGTCTTGTGGCTCGACCCCGATCCAGCCGCGTACCACCTGACCGTGCGCAATGATCGATTCCATTACTTGCTTGACGGTTGACACCGGAGTCGCAAAGCCGATGCCGACCGAGCCGCCGCTTTGTGAATAAATCGCGGTATTGATGCCGAGCAGATTGCCGTTGACATCGACTAAAGCGCCACCGGAATTGCCGGGGTTAATCGCGGCATCGGTTTGTATAAAGTTTTGAAATGCATTTTCGGTCAGATTGTTGCGACCCAAGGCAGAAATAATTCCCATCGTGACGGTTTGACCGACTCCGAAAGGGTTGCCGATGGCCAGCACGACATCGCCGACCTGTATGTCATCGGGATGGCCGAGCGTGACGGCTGGTAATTTCGGCAAATCGATCTTAATCACGGCCAGATCAGTTTCCGGATCGGTACCGATGACGCGTGCCGCGGCGGTGCGGCCGTCGGCTAAGGCGACATCGATTTCATCGGCCGATTCAATCACATGGTTATTGGTCAGAATGTAACCTTGGGGACTGACGATGACACCGGAGCCGAGACTGGATTGGCGCTCGGTAGCGCGATTCTTTTGTTCGCCGAAAAAACGTTGTAGAAATGGGTCGTTGAGCAAAGGGTTGCGGCTGCGTTGGACTTCTTTGGACGTGAAGATATTGACCACGGCCGGCATCGCCGTTTGTGCCGCCAAGCGGTACGAGCTTTGCGCCCCCACGCTGTTGGCCGGGGCTTCGCGCCAACTGGCGCTGTGTGAGAGCGACACATCGTGGGCGCTGCCGTAACGATTACTTAGCCATTCGGGTTTGAGGGTGAGTACAATAAACCAAAGCGCCAGACCAACTGTTACAGTCTGTGCAAACAAGAACCAAAGACGTCGCATAAGGTGAATGATGAGTAGAAATGTTATCGATAGGGAAGCACTTGCAAAATTTCTAAGCACAGAATTACAAGTGACGCGTGTACGTGATTATTGCCCAAATGGCTTGCAGGTGGAAGGGCGCAGCGAAATTCGGCGCATTGTCAGTGGCGTCACCGCCAGCATGGCCTTGCTCGAAGCGGCGCTGCGCTTGCAAGCCGATGCAATCATGGTACACCATGGTTATTTTTGGCGTGGTGAAGATATGCGGGTGATTGGGCAGAAGCAGCGGCGCTTGAAGTTTTTGCTCAGTAATGACATCTCGCTGTACGCCTATCATTTACCACTCGATATGCATGCCAGCCTCGGTAATAATGCGCGTCTTGGTCAAGTCTTGGGTTTGCTGCCAGAGCGACGCTTCGCTGAAGATGACTTGGGTTGGTTGGGCGTGCCGGGGCCAGCTTTGCCGGCGCGCTTAACAGTGGGGCAATTGGCCGAGCACGTCGGCCGGCAGCTCGGCCGTACGCCCTTGCTGATCGGTGATCCCGCTCAATTGGTCAGTCAGGTGGCGTGGTGTACTGGTGCGGCGCAGAATTTGTTCGATGCCGCCATTACTGCCGGTGCCAGCGTGTATTTGAGCGGTGAAATTTCGGAGCCAACCGTACATTTGGCGCGCGAAAGCGGGGTGGCGTATTTAGCTTGTGGACATCATGCTACCGAACGCTATGGAATCGAAGCACTCGGTCAACTGGTGGCCGAGCGCTTTGGAATAGAGCATGAATTTGTCGATATCGACAATCCAGTCTGAAACCGGCTTATTTGTTCAGTGCGTCGCGAATTTCGCGGAGTAAGACGATGTCTTCGGCGATCACTACTGGTGCCGGAACCGGTGCCGGTTGGTTGCTGCGCAACTTGTTGACCAAGCGAACCATTTGGAAAATCACGAAGGCCAGAATGATGAAGTTGACACTGATGGTGATGAAATTACCATATGCCAACACGCCGCCGGCTTTTTTCGCTTCCAGCAATGTCAGATGCGGGTCTTGACCATTGAGTGCCAAATAGTAATTGGAAAAATCGAGCCCGCCAAACAGACGGCCGATCACCGGCATGACGATGTCGCCGACCAGCGAGTCGACGATCTTGCCAAAGGCCCCACCGATGATGACACCGACGGCGAGGTCGACCACGTTGCCTTTGGTCGCAAAGGTTTTGAATTCTTGCATCATGCTCATAGTAAGTCGCTTTCGAAAAGGGTATGCCGTAAAAGAGCCGCTATTGTAAATTGAGAATGACTGGCAATTTGTCAATTATCTTGTCATTTAGGCTCAGGTTTGTGGGTATTAAGCACAATAATAGAGACAGTTCTATGAACTACGTCAAATAGTGACGTATTTCCAAAAATAAAGACCCATTGTTGCTATATCGGGTAGGTTTTGCTTTAAAAGCCTACCCGGCTACTTTATAATTTAATGTTGCTAGAAGTAGTATTGGGTAAAGCTTGGTCGAATTTTGATTTTTGACAGATTGGGGTTGGTATGAGTATTGAGAAGCAGGTCGATTCCGGCCGTCGCGGTTTGCTCGTCGCCACTTGCGCAGCGGGTGGTGTAGCAGGATTGGCAACGGCAGGGGCGCTCGTCAGCACTTTTCAGCCATCTGAGCGTGCCAAAGCAGCAGGGGCACCGGTAGAAGTGGATATTGCAGCCCTCAATCCGGGTGAGATGACGACGGTGGAATGGCGCGGTAAGCCGGTATGGATAATTAAGCGTACGCCGGAAATGATGGCCAGCTTGGCCAAGACCGAAGACAAAGTAGCTGATCCGACTTCGAAAAAACCGTACACCATGGATTTGCCTGAATACTGCGATAAGCAGACCCGTTCGCGCAAAGAACATCCGGAATTGCTCATCACGGTAGGTATTTGTTCGCATCTCGGTTGCTCGCCCAGTGCTAAATTTCAACCCGGCGCACAGGCCTCGCTGCCGGATGATTGGCAAGGCGGCTTTTTGTGCCCCTGCCATGGTTCGACCTTCGATCTGGCAGGCCGCGTCTATAAAAACAAGCCGGCACCGCAAAATCTCGATGTGCCGCGTCACATGTTTATGTCGGATACCAAAATTGTCATCGGTAAAGATGAGAAAGGCGAGGCGTAATCATGGCATTCGTTGAAAAGAAACTTCCGGCCGATGCCCCCGTAGTGGCCAAGGCGCTCAATTGGGTCGACTCGCGCTTCCCGCTGACCAAGCTGTGGAATGACCAATGGGGTCAGTACTACGCACCTAAAAATTTCAACTTCTGGTATATCTTCGGTTCGCTGGCGATGCTGGTGTTGGTGATTCAGATCGTGACCGGTATTTTCCTGGTCATGCATTACAAACCGGATGCGACGCTGGCCTTTGCCTCGGTCGAATACATCATGCGCGATGTGCCTTGGGGTTGGTTAGTGCGCTACATGCACTCGACCGGCGCTTCCGCCTTTTTCATCGTCGTGTACCTGCATATGGCGCGCGCCTTCATGTACGGCTCGTATCGCAAGCCGCGTGAATTGATTTGGCTGTTCGGTTTCGCGATCTTCCTGTGTTTGATGGCCGAAGCGTTTTTCGGTTATTTGCTGCCATGGGGTCAGATGTCATACTGGGGCGCTCAGGTAATCGTCAACTTGTTCGGTGCCATTCCTTTCATCGGCCCTGATTTGTCCTTGTGGATACGCGGTGATTACGTCGTTTCGGACGCCACCTTGAACCGCTTCTTTTCCTTCCATGTCATCGCCATTCCTTTGGTGTTGCTCGGTTTGGTGATGGCGCATTTGATCGCGTTGCATGAAGTCGGTTCGAATAATCCGGATGGCATCGAGATCAAAGATACCTTGGGCCCGGACGGACATCCGCTCGACGGCGTACCTTCGCATCCGTATTACACTTTCCACGACATTTTCGGGGTGACGATATTCCTGACCTTGTTCAGTGCGGCGGTGTTCTTTGCGCCGGAAATGGGCGGGTATTTCCTCGAATACAATAACTTCATCCCGGCCGATTCACTCAAAACGCCGCTGCATATTGCGCCGACTTGGTATTTCACGCCGTTTTACTCGATCTTGCGGGCCACGACTTCGGAATTTTTATTCGTGTTGCAAGCCGGGATCGCTGCGTATGTCGCCTTGATCTACCTGACCACCAAGCTGCCGCAACTGCTGAAAATCGTCATCGCGGTAGCTGGCTTACTGGTTATCGTTGGCATGATACCGGGCGGTTTGGATGCTAAATTCTGGGGTGTGGTCTTGTTCGGTGGTTCGGTGGTGATCTTGGCCTTCCTGCCTTGGCTCGATCTGTCTCCGGTGAGATCGATACGCTACCGCCCTGATTGGCACAAGCCGGTCTACCTGGTATTTGCCATCGTGTTTGTTACCCTCGGTTACCTCGGTGTTGAGCCGCCGTCGCCGACGCGCGAACGGATTTCGCAAGTCTGTGCCGTTATCTACTTCGGCTTTTTCTTGCTCATGCCATGGTGGAGCGCGATGGGAACATTTAAGCCGGTGCCGAAACGTGTTACGTTCACGGCGCATTGAGCCAACCAAGCGAGGAAGAATAAGCATGAAATTACTTAAAAAACTGATCGCTGTCATCGCCTTGTTACCAGCACTGGTGCTGGCTAATGAAGCCGGTTTCCCGCTCGAGCACGCGCCCGATCGTTCGGCCGACATGGCAGCCTTACAGAATGGTGCCAAGTTGTTTGTCAATTACTGTTTGAATTGCCATTCTGCTTCGGCGATGCGCTACAATCGGCTCAAAGACATTGGCCTGACCGATGACCAGATCAAACACAATTTATTGTTTACCGGTGAAAAAGTCGGCGATTTGATGAAAACTACGATGGCAGCGAAAGATGCCAAAGCGTGGTTCGGTGCGGTGCCACCCGATTTATCGGTGATCGCGCGCGCGCGCGCATCGGCGGCTGGTTCCGGGGCCGATTGGTTGTATACTTATCTGCGTAGTTACTACAAAGATGAGTCGCGCCCGACCGGTTGGAATAATATGGTATTCCCGAATGTCGGCATGCCGCATGTATTATGGCAATTGCAAGGGGTTCGCAACGCCAAGTTCGTCGAGGAAAAAGATCCGCATGACGAAAGCAAATCCGTGCATAAGTTTGCTGGTTTTGATACAGTGTCGGCCGGTAGCATGACAGCGGTAGAATATGATAATACAGTGGGCGATTTGGTCGGCTATCTGCAGTGGATGGGGGAACCGGCCCAGGCTACGCGTAAACGTCTCGGCGTGATCGTGGTCTTGTTCATGGCTTTGCTGGCGACATTCGCTTGGCGCCTGAATGCCTCCTACTGGAAGGAAGTGAAGTAATTAAGTAACAGCAATGTTTTCATCTGGTCGGTCGTACTGATCGACACGGTGAAATTTTCTAAGAACGTCCGTTTTTCTCCGTCGTCAACGGACGTGTAATCCCCGGGGTGAGGTGCGCGAAAGTGGCCCCTCGCCCTGATCGTTTTTAAGGAACTATAAAAATGATGGTTCTCTACTCTGGCACAACCTGCCCATTTTCACAGCGTTGCCGCTTGGTTTTGTTTGAAAAAGGCATGGATTTTGAAATCCGCGACGTTGATTTGTTCAACAAGCCGGAAGATATCTCGACCATGAATCCCTACGGTCAGGTGCCTATTCTGGTTGAGCGCGAATTGATTTTGTATGAATCGAATATCATCAATGAATACATCGATGAACGTTTCCCGCACCCGCAACTGATGCCGGCCGATCCTTTGCAGCGCGCGCGCGCGCGTCTGATGTTGTTCAATTTTGAGAAAGAATTGTTCGTCCACGTGCATACGCTGGAAAACGACAAGAACACCAGTTCGGCGAAAGTGCAAGACAAGGCCCGTGCTGAAATTCGTGATCGTTTGACGCAGCTCGCTCCTTTGTTCATCAAGAACAAGTACATGCTCGGCGATGAATTCTCCATGCTTGATGTCGCTGTTGCTCCATTACTCTGGCGTCTCGATCATTACGGTATAGAATTGTCGAAGACTGCTGCGCCGATCATGAAATACGCCGAACGCATTTTCTCGCGTCCGGCCTATATCGAAGCATTGACTCCGTCTGAAAAGGTTATGCGCCGTTAATTCCGGGCGCATGGATTTGATCGGCTTACGTTAAATGCAACAAGGCTGACTCAGGTCAGCCTTGTTGTTTCTAGAATAGCGGCCTATTCTTAATATTCCTTTGTCTGAGTATCTGACTATGCAAGAAACTTCTACCAAGCCGTATTTCATGCGTGCCATTTATGAATGGTGCACCGATAACGGTTACACCCCTTATATGGCGGTGAAAATCAGCGGAGCGACCCAAGTTCCTATGGAATTTGCGCGCAATGGCGAAATTGTCCTCAATATCAGCTTCGGTGCCACCAGTGGCTTGAAGATGGACAATCAAGCCGTGACGTTCAAGGCCAGGTTTGGCGGCGTATCGCGTGACATCCATGTACCGGTCGCCAATGTGCTGGCCGTGTATGCCAGCGAGAACGGGCAGGGCATGGCGTTTGAACTCGATAGCGAGCCATCTGAGGACAGTGCCGTCGCCGTCGCAGCGACGGAAGACAAGCCGCGTCCGACACTCGGTTTGGCAGCCATCAGTTCGGTGCAGAATGCAGGAACGGTGAAGTCACCTGAAAAAGAGCAAAAAAAGTCGGAAAAGCCCTCGCTTAAAATAATTAAATAGCCTATAATCTCGGTCTTCGGATGCACTTAATTCTTTAAGTTTCATTTGAAAAGATTTTCGCCGGCTTAGCTCACTTGGTAGAGCAGTTGACTTGTAATCATCAGGTAGCCAGTTCGATTCCGGCAGCCGGCACCAATATAAAGTAGTAAAAACAAAGGGTTACAGATTTCGGTCTGTAACCCTTTTGTTTTATCATTCGCAATAATTGTATTGTGTAAGCGCTGTGTAACCCGATTCGCTAAAATAGGCGCTCGGTTAAAGCATTCGCACTTTGTTCTGTGCCAAGCGGACAATATCAGCAAGTCGCACCTCAGTCAGGTGCCTGCGAGCAGCCACCTGGACATGCGCAAGGAGATTGCATTGCATCCTCATTGGCAACGGCCAATTCCACTGATTCACCATGAAAGCCAATGACCTCATCATTCCCGCATGCTTTCGGCGGGAACCCAGTATCGTTTTTAACACTGAAAACACCATCATTTCTGGTATTTTCAGTTAACCACGAACGTTGCTGGATTTCTGCCAAAAGCTCGCAGGACGGCGACCATGGCCGACGTACTGAATTTTGCATCGGCATCCCAAATAAGCCCTGCCTAAGCCGATTTGCCACAGCTAAACCTGTGGCAAGAATCGACAGCGACAGTGTCTGCAAACTCTTGCCTCTTTGAGAATGTACTCCTGGCAATCAGGGCATTTTATATGTGTTTCTGGAGAAGGCTCGCGAATGCCTTTGCTCATCGTGTTTGTTGGTGATGTGCTGAAGTCGTTGCCCTTACAAATAGGACAGCGCTTTTTATACAAAGGAATGAGCAGTAAAGTAGCACCCGCGGTGCAAAGAGCCAGAAGAATAGTACCGACACCTATTACTCTTTCTGGTGCCACTTTTCGTTCGCACATGCCGCAAAATTTTGTCGTCGTCATTTTCCTCTATCCAAGCATTTTTGTTGATTAAACTTACTGGAGCACGGAATTCGACCGCAATCTTTGGGATCAGTTTATTTTTTTTGAATAAATCTGCGTTTCCCCTGGAGTCTGGTCTGACACGCATTGGTTTCTTCTGCTTTGGGCTTGAAAACTTGCGTATTTTTTTCAGCGCAAAAATATCTCGCTGTCGTACCGGCGATTAGTTGCGTGGTGAGTCACTGTGGTTGAGCTCGATTCCGTTCGGAACAAGGTCGGTGCGGGAGTGGCAGAGCCGGGCAAGACGTGTCAGAGAGGCGCGCCTATCCCCATCTCCTGCGCTTGCTGTACTTTCCCTGCTGCCACCTGTGTCGGCGGCAACTGCGGCACGCCATTTTTGATCGCCACTACTTGCGCCATGATGGAGAGCGCGATTTCGGCCGGGGTGCGGCTGCCGATATACAGGCCGGCCGGGCCATGCAAGGCTTGCAAGGCTGTTTCCGATAAGTCGAAGTGGGTGCGCAAGCGCTCGTGTCTTTGCGCGCTGTTGCGGCGCGAACCGATGGCACCGACATAAAATGCCTCAGACTGCAGGGCATCGATCAAGGCTAAGTCATCGAGCTTGGGATCGTGGCTTAAGGCGATGATCGCAGTACGGGCGTCCGGCACCAGGCTTTGTATCAAGTCGTCGGGCATTTCGGCGCTGACGGCGACGCCATCCAATTGCCAAGCGGCGCGGTATTCTTCGCGTGGATCGCAAACGATCACTTCGAAGCCCATGGCCAGTGCAAATTGGCACAGGAAGCGCGACAAATCGCTGGCACCAATGACGATGAGACGAATTTGTGGCCCCAGATAGCTGACCAGTTGCTGCTCATCGAGGCGCGGCACGCCACCGCGCACGCCGTGACGCAGGCGGGTGTGACCCGTCTGCAAATCGAGCGTGCGTTCTATGCTCAGGCGTTGTTGGCAAGCGTGCAGCAAGGCCTCGATTTGGCTGTGTGCGGAGAGGGGTTCGAGCACCAATTCGATGGTGCCGCCACACGGCAGGCCGAAGCGCTGTGCCTGCTCGCTGGAAACACCATAGCGCAGCACCGCCGGCAGGCCATTTTGGCAGATTGCCGCGATGCCTGCTTGTTGCATGCGCTCGATCAGATCATCCTCGATACAGCCGCCCGACACCGAGCCGACGGTTGCGCCGCGCTGATTGATCGCCATCAGCGAGCCGGGCGGGCGCGGCGAGGAACCCCATGTGCGCGCCACGGTCACCAACAGCACCGCCAAGCCTTGGACTTGCCAGCTTAGGGCGGTGCGCAGCACGGTGGTATCGAGATCTTCCATCGGCTTGGCTTAGCTGAACTTGAACGGCAGTTCGCGCATGGCTTTACCGGTCAGTGTCGCGATGGCATTGGCAAAGGCCGGTGCCAACGGTGGCAAGCCGGGCTCACCCATGCCGGTCGGCGCATCGGCACTGGGTACGACGTGTACCGCGATGTCCGGCATGTCAGTGATGCGCGGCACGACGTAATCACCGAAATTGCTTTGCTCGACGACGCCGTCTTTGAACGTGATGGCCGCGCCGGGCAGGCACATCGACAAGCCCATCAGCGCGGCACCTTGTACTTGTGCTTCGATGGTGCGCGGGTTGACCGCGAGGTTACAGTGCACGCCGGCAGTCGCGCGATGCAATACCGGTCGGCCGCCTTGGATCGAGGCTTCGACCACGTAGGCCACTACGGTTTGGAAGGATTCATGTACCGCGACGCCCCAAGCGTGGCCTTTGGCCAAGCGTTTCTTGCCGTAGCCGCTATGATCGACCGCCAGTTGCAAGGCGGCACGGTGACGCAAGTGTTTGTCGCCGAACAATTGCATGCGGTAAGCGACCGGATCTTGTTTGGCGCTGCGGGCGATGTCATCGATCAGCGTTTCCATGACGAAGGCAGTGTGGGTCGAGCCGACGCTACGCCACCAGAGTACCGGCACATTGAGTTTCGGATGGTGCACGGTGAGGCGCATCGGTAAATCGTAGGGCTCACGCATACCTTCGACGGCGGTGTTGTCGATGCCGTTTTTGATCATGAAGCCTTCGAGGAAGGTGTCGGCGGCAATCGATTGTCCGACGATGACATGCTCCCATGCCAGTACCTTGCCGTGGGCATCGAGGCCGATACGGGCGTGGTGCAATTGCGCCGGGCGATAATAACCGCCGCGGATATCATCTTCGCGACTCCACAGCGTGCGTATCGGCGCATCAAGACCGGCGCTGCGCGCCGCCTTGGCGACGCCGCAGGCTTCGAAGACGTAGTCGCTGGTGGGAATGGCGCGGCGACCGAAGCCACCGCCGGCCATTTGCACATGGACTTTGACTTGCTCAGGCTTGAGATCGAGCACGCGCGCTGCCGTGACTCCATCGATGCCCGGCATTTGGCTGCCGAGCCAAAGTTCGGCCCCGGCGCTATCAATACGGACGGTGCAATTGAGCGGTTCCATAGGCGCGTGCGCTAAATATGGGAAGTGGAATTCGGCTTCGATGGTGCGGGCCGCACCTTGCAGCGGTGCCATGTCGGCATCGAAGTGGCGCTTGCCCGGTTGTTTGGCCAGTGCCCGGTACTGTGCCAGTTGCGCGACACTATCGACTTTTTCCACCGCCGAGCTATCCCAACTCAGTTTGAGTGCATCGCGGCCCAGCTTGGCGGGCCAGTAGCCATCGGCAATCACGGCGACGCCTTCGGCACCCCGATCCAACGGCACGCGCAGCACGGCTTTGACGCCGGCGATGGCACGCGCGGCCGTGTCGTCGAGGCTGGCAATTTTGGAACCGAACACCGGTGGGCGTAACACCAAGGCCGTCAGTTGGCCGGGTAAATGCATGTCGATGCCATAGTCTTGCTTGCCGCTGCTTTTGGCGACGGCGTCGAGGCGGGTGGTGGGGCGACCGATCAGACGGAAGTCTTTGATGTCTTTGAGTACCACGGTTTCCGGCACGGTTTGCTGCATGGCGGCAGCGGCCAGTTGGCCGTAGCTCAGTTGGCGGCCATCCGGGGCGATGACGGCACCATTTTCAGTGCGCAATTGCGCAACATCAAGGTGCCACTCGCTGGCGGCAGCGGCCAGCAACATCGCGCGCGCGCGGGCACCGAGCTCGCGGTATTGCATGAAGCTGTTTTTAATCGAATTGGACCCGCCCGTGATGTGCATGCCCATCTTCGGGTCGACATAGGCCCCGTCATTGCTGCCGTGACGGCTGTGGACTTTGCTCCAGTCGGCATCGAGTTCTTCGGCCAGTATCATGGGCAGGGCGGTTTGTACGCCTTGGCCGAAATCGAGCCGGTTGATGGTGACGGTCACTGCGCCGTTGGCGGCAATTTCGACGAAGGCCGACGGTTGTTGGGTCGGGCCCAGGGGTTTTTTGTCTGTGCTTTGTGCCAGCGCTAAGCCGGGGAAGGCACCGAGTGCAAAACCGCTGACGGCGGCGAGTTTAAGAAAGTTGCGACGTGACGGGGCGGGCGGGGCGGCCTGATCGCGTGCCAGCAGATGTTGCAGGGCGCGCGGCAGTTCGCTGTAATCGATATGCGGTAACATGGGCATTCCTTCAGATGAGGGCGGTGGCGGCGTCGGATATGGCGGCGCGGATGCGGGCGTAGGTACCGCAGCGGCAGATGTTGCCGGCCATGGCGGAGTCGATTTGCTTGTTGGTCGGCAATTTGCCGTGCGGAAGTGATTTCAAGAAGGCGGTGGCGCTCATGATTTGTCCGCTTTGGCAGTAACCACACTGGGCGACATCGTGTTTCACCCAGGCCGCATGGACGGCATTGCCGACGCGATCGCTGCCGCCGGTGGCTGCTTCGATGGTGGTGATATTCTTTCCAGCAACAGCAGAGGCGGGCGTGACGCAGGAGCGAATCGCCTGACCATCGAGGTGGACGGTACAGGCACCGCACAAGGCTGCGCCGCAGCCGAACTTGGTACCGGTCAGTTGCAGCGAGTCGCGCAGCATCCATAATACCGGGGTGTCGGGCGGGACATCGACGCTGACAGCTTGGCCGTTGATAGTGGTAGTGATCATAATATGCTCCAGTAGGGGAGGGATAGACGGGACTGAGCGACACGGATCGCCGCACTCGGCTGGGCGGCGCAACGGCTGGCAGCCAGTATCGAAAAACACCGCTTATTGTCACCCGGCAAGGCTTAAAGTGGTTTGCCTGATTTGCTGCATTTCTTGCCTGATTCGCCGATTTCTGCTCGGAAGTGCAGAACCGAGTCGGGATGGTGCTAGGCTATGAACTTTATACGTGCGGCAACAATATCATATGGAAAAGCTACCTCAAACGCAACTCTCTAACAGCCACATCTTGCTTGAATTACTCAGCGCGATCGCTGCTACCGATGGCGATCACCTGACGTCTGTACCGGGTTTGACGATATATCGGCGCAGTAAGGTGAGCGAACCGATACATTGTATTTACGGTCTGGGATTGGGTTTGACTGTTCAAGGCAGTAAGCGGGTAAGCTTGGGTGGGGAGATTTTTGACTATGCTGCCGGGCAGTCGCTGGTGACTTCGCTCGATTTGCCTGTGTTGTCGTCGGTCACCAGCGCCAGTGAGGCGCAGCCATTTTTTGCACTCGGGCTGGCCTTGGATGCGCGCAGCATCGCGCAATGTGCGGCCGAAATGACTTTCCCTGCGGCGCACAACAAGCGTATCAGTCTGGCGATGTCGGTGTTGACCCTCGATGAAGGGGTGCTCGATACGCTGGTTCGTTTGCTGCGCTTGGTCAAGGAACCGCAACTGCTGCCTTTGCTGGCCCCCTTGATCAAGCAAGAGATGATCGTTCGATTGCTGCATGGCGGACATGGCCAGACCTTGCGTCATCTGATTCATGCCGGCTCGCCTGGGCAGCAAATCGCCAAGCTCATTTCATGGTTGAAGCAGCACTATACGGAAGATATTTCCATGCAGTTGCTGGCCACGCGGGCGCATATGAGTCCTTCAACGTTTCGGCAACATTTTCGCGCGGTGGCGGGCTTGAGTCCGCTGCAATACCTTAAGCAATTGCGCTTGCAAGATGCCCGTCAGCGTATGCTTAATCAGGATATTGACGCGGCCAGTGCCGCTATCCAAGTTGGTTATGAAAGCGCTTCCCAGTTCAGTCGCGAATACACGCGTTTGTTTGGCGCGCCACCACTGCGCGATATCCGCCGCGCCCGTGCTCAATAACAAATCCTGAGAAATGCCCGGTTCGCAGCGATAATAGCGCTCTTCATGAAATTCGCCATTTCCTTACAGGTCTAGTCATTATGAAAAAAACCGGAACATACCTGCTTTTGCTCAGTTTGAGCATGCTGTTGAGTAGTATGAGTTGCGCCGTTGAACCGCGCCAACTCAGTCTGGAGATGTTATATCACCCGCAAAAAAAGGAAAATTTCACGATCGCGCCGCTGACTGGCTTGAATTGGGATGGGCAGAATCGTTTGGTCGAGAGTCGTAGTAAAGACGGCGTCGTGACTTCCTTATTGATCAACCCGCTCAATTGGGAAAAGCAGGCGGCTTATTCGGACGCGCCGGTGCGTAAGTGGTTGCGCGCAGCCGGTATCGATGCGGCCGAAGCGCTGACGATTGCCGAACAACTGGCACCGAAAATCACCCCGGCCGTGAACCGTTACCTGTTTGTGTCGAAGCAGGATTTATGGCTGGTCGATCTTGCGGCAGCGGCGGTGCGGCGCCTTACGTATAGCCCGGAACAAAGTAAGGACGAGGCTTTACTGTCGCCCGACGGGCAAGCGGTGGCGTATTTGAAGGGCAATGATTTGTATCTGAGCGATGTCGCCAGCGCCAAAGAAACGCGTCTGACCAGCGGCGGCAGCGCGAGTAATCTCAATGGTCGGCACGATTGGGTGTATATGGAAGAAATTTACGGGCGCGGTACGATGCGGGCCTTCTGGTGGTCGCCGGATTCGCAGCGCTTGGCATTTTTAAATTTTGATGAAAGCCGCGTGCCGCTCTATACCCTCAGCGCTGATCATCGCAACCCGAGTACGAGTGTAGCGACACGGTATCCGCAAGCCGGTGATCCGAATCCAGTGGTGCGACTGGGTGTGGTTGATTTGACCGGACAAGTCAGTTGGAGCGCGAATCCATATGGCAGCGCCGAAACCCTGATCGTGCAGGTCGGCTGGACCCCGGATGGGCGTTTGCTGGCGTCTTGGCAAGACCGTGCACAAACCTGGTTGGATCTGCGCTTATACCAGCCAAGTCTGGGCGATAGTGAGGTGATGGTGCGCGAAACCAGTCCGGCTTGGACCGGACGTTTGCCTTTGCCACATTTTCTGCAGGATGGCGGCTTTATTTGGGAATCCGAGCGCAGCGGCCACATGCATCTGTACCGCTACGATAAGAATTTTCGCTTGCGCGCCGCACTCACCAGTGGCAACTGGGATGTCCGCAGCGTCGAGGGCATCGATCAGGTGCGCGGCCGTATCTTGTTGACGGCCAATGAACGTAATCTTATCGGCCGCGATGTGTATGCGCTCGCGCTTGAAGGTGGGCCCTTGCAACGCTTGAGCGAGGCCAAAGGCACGCACCTGGCGCGCTGGAATCATGATTACACCCAATTCATCGACAGCTGGAGCAGCTTGACGCAGCCGCCGGCGCAGGCGCTGGTGCGTGCCGATGGGGTGCAGATCAAACTGGTCGACGCTGCCGGGGTGCCGGCAGCGCTACAGGCGGTGCGGCGGGCTGGCGTATTGCATCAGCGCATCCCTGCACGCGACGGGACTTTGCTGGAGAGTTTGTTGTATCTGCCGCCCGACTTTGATGCGCATAAAAAATATCCGGTGTATCAGCATTTGTATGCCGGGCCGATGACGCCGATGGTGGTCGATCGCTGGAGTAATGACCTGTACTATCATTTCCTGGCCGAACAAGGCTATGTGGTGTGGATACTCGATAACCGTAGCGCCAGCAATCAGGGCCCAGTCAGCGCCTGGCCCATTTACCAGCGCTTGGGTGAGCTGGAGTTGCAGGATCAGCTCGATGGTTTGGCTTGGTTGGCGCAGCAAGGCTGGGCCGATATGGATAGAATTGCCTTGAATGGTTGGAGCTATGGCGGCTATTTTACCGCGTATGCCATGACCCACAGCAAGGCCTGGAAAATCGGCATGGTCGGTGCACCGGTCACCGATTGGCGTTTGTACGACAGTGTCTATACCGAGCGTTACATGGGTTTGCCCAGTGAAAATCAAGCCGGCTATGAGCGCAGCAGCGTATTGCAAGCGGCCGCGCAATTACACGGCAAAATTCTGATCATGCACGGCACCATGGACGACAATGTCCATCCGCAAAACAGCATCATGTTCATCGACGCCTTGATCAAACAGGGCCAAGACTACAGCTTGCAGCTCTACCCGGGGCAGGAACATGGGCCGCGCGGCGACGCGGTGATCTGGTCTTTGCAAAAAGCAAAGTGGGAGTTTTTGAAAAATAATTTGTAAACAAGGAAAATCGCGTTACATTCAATAGTTGATTTAAAGTCACATTTGTTGTGTATGCAGAAAGTTGTTTGTAATTGCTTTGATTCCAGATATATTGCACAGAATGTAATGTTTTCCGTGAGGTAACGTATGCATGACCTGCAGTCGAACGAGATTGAGCAACTGTTTTCCATGCTGATGGATGTATTGCCCATCGGTATAGCCGTGATTGGCCCAGACCTGCATCTGCGCTATATCAACGACCGCCATGCCGAGTTGAATCATTGCCCGAAAGATCAGCAAATCGGTCACCATGTGCGGGACTATTTGCCGCTGATCGCCGATCAGATTGAGGCCAAGTTACGGTTTGTGCTCGCTACCGATACGCCGCTGCTGCGCCAGACTATTCGCGCCGCAGCGGCCGATGAGCATGATGTCGCTGCGCACCGTCTGGCCTCGTATTATCCTTGGAACAGTGCGGATGGCAAGCGCAAAGGCGTGCTTGGCTTGATTCAAGACGCGACTGTCGACGATTTTCAAGAGCAGATACAGCAAGAGAGTCAGCAGCGCTTGCTCAGTGTGTTAGATAATCTGTTCGCTTTCGTCGGCGTGCTCGAACTCGACGGCACCTTGGTCAATGCGAATCGCGCACCGCTTGAGGCCGCCGGCATTGCTTTGAGCGATGTGATCGGGAAAAAATTCTGGGATTGTCATTGGTGGTCGTTTTCGCCCGCTTCGCAAGCCAATTTGCAAGCGGCGATCACGCGCTGCACGCAAGGGCAGTCGGTCCGTTGCGATGTGCAGATTCGACTGCGTGGTGAAGCGCTGGCGTGGATCGATTTCATGCTTTCGCCTTTGCGTGATGGGCAAGGGCGCATCACTCACCTGATTCCATCCGGCATAGACATCAGCCAACGCCATGCTGCGGAAGCGGCTTTGCACCGCTCGGAAGAGCAGTTACGCTCGGTGATCGAGTCGTCCGACGATGCCATTATCACCAAATCTCTCGATGGTATCGTCACGAGTTGGAATCCGGCGGCGGAGAATTTGCTCGGTTATACGGCGCAAGAAGCGATAGGGCAGCCGATGACGCAGTTTTTTCCGCCAGCACGGTTGCATGAAGAAAAAGAGCTGCTTGATAAAATTGCACGCGGCGAAAAAATCGCCGCATTCGAAACCGAACGTATCCATCAATCAGGCCGAATTGTGCATGTGGCTGTGACGATTTCGCCATTGCGTGACCGAGCCGGCAGCGTCATTGGTGCGTGTAAGCTGGCACGCGATATTTCACAGCAAAAAGCCCAGCGCGACATGCTCGAGCAAGCATTGTCGGAAAAAACCGCCTTGCTGCATGAAGTGCATCACCGAGTGAAAAATAATTTGCAAATCGTTTCGAGTCTGCTGAATCTGCAGGCACGTAAGGTTGCGCCCGAGGTCGCTCGCGTCCTGGCAGAAAGTCAGGGACGCATCAAAGCCATGGCGCTGATTCATCAGTTATTGTATGAATCACATAATATGTCGGAAATTAACCTGTATGAATTCCTGAAAAAACTACTCAATTTGTCGGCGACTTTGTACAGCGCTGACAAGCACTCGGTCAAGCTGCGTTTGCATGCACATCCCAGCCCTTTGGCACTCGATGTGCAACGCATGATACCGTGCGGTTTGGTGGTCAATGAATTGGTTCTCAATGCGATCAAACATGCCTTTGATGTCGGCCAAGACGGCGTGGTCTCGATTACACTGACCCATACCGGGCAGCAGTTGCGCATTGCCGTGGCCGATAACGGTCGCGGTCTGCCAGACGGTTTCCAATGGGGCGCACACTCCGGTCTCGGCAGTCAGCTGATTCCTATGTTCGTGCATCAGTTGCAAGGCGAATTAATTACCGAAAGCAGCGCGCACGGCGCATGCATCAGCGTTGTGCTCAATATGAATCAAGCGGAGAGGCATGATGCAAATTGAAAAAATTCTGATTGTCGAAGATGAACCGGTAGTCGCACTTGATTTGCAGCAGAGCTTGCTTGAGCTGGGTCATGAAGTCGTTGATATCAGCACGAATTTTGATGAAGCCATCGCTGCGGTCAGCGCGTTGATGCCGAGTTTGGTGCTCATGGATATACATATTGCCGGGCACTTGGACGGCATTGATGCATGCAATGAAATTTATCGCCGCTGGAAATTGCCGGTGATTTTTTTGACGGCCTACGCCGACGATAAAACCGTTGATCGCGCCACCCTCTGTAAGCCGTTCGGCTATGTGCTCAAACCGTTCGAGAGCAAGGAATTGTCAGCCGTTATTCAGGTCGCGCGGGTGCGCCACGATACCGAAGCTTTGTTGGCGAAATCGCAGCAGCGGCTGGCCCTGGCGCTGGATGCAGCTGAACTTGGCTGCTGGGAATGGGAAAGTCGGCTCAATGAATTCAGCGGCGATGAGCGTTTTCATCGAATTTGGGGAATGGCGCTACGGCCGTTTCAAACCGATTTGCAAGCGATGTTGGCATGTATTCACCCTGATGACAGGTCTATCGTTGAAGCGCATTTTTCTGATTCGGGCTTGTTCAGCACAGAATTTCGCGCCCGCCGCAGCAGCGGCCAGTACGCTTGGCTGGAAATATATGGCAAATTGCTGCTCGAACCAGCAGCACCGCGCTTGGTCATCGGTGCGATCCGTGACATCACTGCGCGTAAAACCATGGAGGAAAGTTTACGACGCGCCAGTGTGGTGTTCGATACCGCGGTCGAGGGGATGATGATACTCGATGTACAGGCTCGCATCATCACGGCCAATCCGGCATTTTTCAAGATGACCGGCTATGCGGCGGCCGATATTGAAGGTCGGTCGCCGACGGATTTTCTCATTGTGCGGCGCGACAGCGACCCGGCCTATGCCGATATCGCTGGCGGCGAAAGCGGATATTGGTCTGGCGAGGCGCCGTGCCTGTGCCGCGATGGGCGGATTTTGCCAACGCTGCAGCATATTTGTGTGGTCCGCAACGAGAGCGGTCATGATGCCCAGTTCGTTCATTCGATTTCCGATATCAGTTCCATCCGTGAAGCCGAGCGCCAGCTTGTGCACTTGGCTTATCATGATCCGTTGACCGGTCTGGGTAATCGCTATTTACTCGATCAACGGCTGGCATTGGAACTCGAGCGTGCGCGTCAGAGTGGTAGTTGGCTGGCGGTATTGTTCATCGACCTTGATGGTTTCAAGGCGATCAATGACACCATGGGCCACCATGTCGGCGATCGTCTGATCCAGGAAGCGGCCAAACGTATCGTCGGCCAGATTCGCCGCAATGATGAAGCGATACGCCTCGGTGGCGATGAGTTCGTGGTATTGATCACCGATTTGGGACAGGCAGCGGAGGCCGATATGGTTGCCGAAAAAATATTGAAAACACTGCTTGAGCCGCAACAGATTGAAGAATTACAGTTCAAAATCGGTGCCAGCATCGGCGTGGCGAAATTTCCCGGTGATGGGAACACCTTG
This sequence comes from Undibacterium sp. 5I2, assembly GCF_035019605.1. Classification (NCBI taxonomy): domain Bacteria; kingdom Pseudomonadati; phylum Pseudomonadota; class Betaproteobacteria; order Burkholderiales; family Oxalobacteraceae; genus Undibacterium; species Undibacterium sp. 5I2. The sequence continues at coordinate 47,780 of NZ_JASJVS010000026.1, forward strand.
GGTGAATTGCTCAGCGCCGCCGACAGCGCGATGTATGAAGCCAAGCGGCGTGGCAAAGGGCGCATTTGCTATTACTCCAATGACCTCACTGAGAATGTCCGTACCCGGCTTAATATCGAGCAAAGTCTGCATCGTGCCTTGGAATATGAGGAATTCGAATTGTATTATCAACCGGTGATCGAGACATCGACTGCGCGTCTGATCGGTTTTGAAGCTTTATTGCGCTGGCATCATCCGGTAGCCGGTTTGATTGGTCCAGATCAGTTCATACAGATTGCCGAAGAAAGCGGTTTGATCGAAGCGATCGGTGCTTGGGTGTTGGACCAAGCCTTGGCACAATTGCAGCGCTGGAATACGCATCTGGTACAGCCCTTGTTTATGGCCGTCAATGTCTCACCGCGGCAGTTTCAGAACGAGGGTTTGCAGGCCTTGATAGAGGCTGCCTTGCTGCGTCATAGTGTGCCGGCGGCGTGTCTGGAAATCGAGATTACTGAATCGACCTTACAGGATTTTCATCGTAGTCGCAAAATCGTCGATGCCATGCGCAAGCTCGGCGTGAGCGTGGCGATTGATGATTTCGGCACCGGCTATTCCTCGATTGCTTTGCTGCGTCACTTGGCAATTTCGCGCATCAAGATCGATCGCTCGTTCGTGTCAGCTTTGCCCGGTTCTTCCCGTGATGTCGGTTTGGTCGGGACCATCATGGGCATGGCCAAGAGTCTTGATTTGTTGGTGACGGCTGAAGGTATAGAAATCCGCGAGCAGGCCGCTGTTCTACGTGAGATGGGATGCCCGGCGATGCAGGGCTATTTATTCGGTCATCCCCTGCCGGCGAGCGCCTATACGCCCGACTGGTTCAGTGGTGCCGGACGTGCCGGTAGCTTCGATGCGCTCGCTTGTCTCAGTCAGTCAGTTTGATTGACTGTCGGCTTTCAGACCGTGCCAACGTGGCGTCAGTTCGTGCGTAATGGCGAACATATCGAGTACCCGGCCGACGGTATGGTCGACCATTTCAGCGATCGATTGCGGCCGGTGATAGAAGCCCGGCAGCGGCGGGAAAATGATGCCACCCATTTCGGTGACGGCAGTCATATTGCGCAGATGGGCCAAGTTGAACGGCGTTTCGCGCACCATCAACACCAGACGGCGGCGCTCTTTGAGCACCACATCGGCGGCACGCGTGATCAGATTATCGGATAAACCATGGGCGATGGCGGCTAAGGTTTTCATCGAACACGGTGCAATCACCATGCCATCCGACAGAAACGAGCCGCTGGCGATGCTGGCACCGATATCGCGCACATGGTGTACCACATCGGCGAGCGCTTCGACATCTTTGCGTTTGAGGTCCAGTTCCTGATGCACCGTCAGCAGCGCCGCTTCTGAAATCAGCAAGTGGCTTTCTACCCCGGGCAAGTCGCGCAGCACTTCGAGCAGCCTGACCCCATAGACAGCGCCAGTGGCACCAGTGATGGCGACGATCAGACGCAGTGGGGCGGTGCTCATTGGCTTAATCTTTGAGCAAGGTTTGCAGTTCGCCGTTATCAAACATTTCATTCATGATGTCTGATCCACCGACGAATTCACCCTTGACATACAACTGCGGTACCGTTGGCCAGTTGGAAAAATCCTTGATGCCTTGACGTACTTCCGGGTCTTCCAAGACATTGATGGTCACCAGATTTTGCACGCCGCAAGTTTTCAGCAATTGTACGGCACGGCCGGAAAAGCCACATTGTGGAAACTGGGCAGTTCCCTTCATAAATAAGACCACTGCGTTTTGGTCTACGGTTTCTTTAATCCAGCTTTGTACGTCGCTCATGATGGGTTCCTTATAAAACGAATGTTGGCATTATCCCAGATTTTTGTCATGAGTGCGCTCAAGACACGCGTGCAGTCAATTGCGGCGAAATTGATCGCATCCAATACGGTTTAAATGATGTCGTGCTCAAAATTCAAAACAATGTTACATTATTTAACATTTGGTCGACCTTACAGGTAACAAATTGTCTCGGAGAGAGCAATGCACGATATGGCAAACAACACAGACGCCCTCAGCGTAGCTGTGTCGCAAGCGTGTGTCGGTGCGCCTGCCGGTTTAGTGGTGGGTGCCGATCAGGGGCTGATTGCGCAAGCTCATGGTCGTTCCGCCGCCTACGGCGTACAAAGAAGCGCACGGCCCGACTACGAACTGCTCGGCAAGAGCGATTTGGCCGACTTGCTGGAGCAAAATCGTCAATTGAGCAGCCACGCTTTGCCTATGATGGAAGTACTTTACGAGCAAATCGCCACGACACGTCATATGGTGGTGTTGACTGACATGCGCGCACGTATTTTGCACTCGCTGGGCCAGGACGCGTTTCTTTCCAGCGCCGACCGCCTTGGCTTCCATCCCGGTGTCGCGTGGTCGGAGCAAAGCCAAGGCACGAATGCGATCGGCACGGCCATCGCTGGCTTGCGCCCGACCAGCGTGCATGGTGATGAGCATTATTTGTATGCTAACCACCGTCTATCCTGTTCTGCCGCACCTATTTTCGACCCCTATGGAAAATTGATCGGGGTCTTGGATGTCACCGGGGAGCGCGAGTTTTTTCATCAACATACGCTGGCGCTGGTACGCATGTCGGCACAGATGATAGAAAACCATCTGTTCAATGAAACATTTCAACAAACCGTCAAATTGCATTTTCACAGCCGGCCTGCATTCCTTGGAACGCTGATGGAAGGTGTGGCCTGTTTTAATCCTGAGGGACAATTTCTTTCGGCCAATCGCAGTGGCATAGCTCAAATCGGTTTGTCCTTGGCCGCTTTACGGACACATAGTTTCAGTTCCTTGTTCGGCTTGCCAATTTCTGCCGTCAGCGATCGCTCGGTAGGCCCGGGCATGTTGCAACTGACTCTGCCCAATGGTTTGAAGGTGGCGGCGCGCTGGTCTAACTTACATTTGGCAAAATCACCATTTCAACTGACGCTGCAAAATACGCGTAGCGACCGTGCCGATTTGATACGCCAGTCAGCGGCCACAAGGCCGGTGCATAATTTGGCTTGGCTCAATACCGGCGATACGCATATCGCGCTGTCGATAGAGAAATTACGCAAGGTGATAGGACGTGGTATTTCCATCCTGCTGACCGGCGAGACCGGTACCGGTAAGGAATGGATGGCGCGCGCAATACACCAAGATTCACCGCGCCAGACGCAAGCTTTTGTGGCACTCAATTGTGCTTCGATTCCGGAGTCCTTGATCGAATCAGAATTGTTCGGTTACGAAGAGGGGGCGTTTACCGGCGCGCGCAAAAAAGGCCAGATCGGCAAAATTTTACAGGCCGATGGCGGCACCTTGTTTCTCGATGAAATCGGCGACATGCCTTTGAATTTGCAGGCGCGCTTGTTGCGGGTTTTGCAGGAAAGAATGATTACCCCCTTGGGCAGCGATCGTGCGATTGCCATCGACATAGCCCTGATTTGCGCCACCAACCGCCCATTGCGCGAGATGATAGCCAAGGCCAGCTTTCGTGATGACTTGTATTATCGCCTCAATGGTTTAGTCGTCAAATTGCCACCCTTGCGTGAACGCAGCGATCTCGCCGTGATTATCGATCGCTTGTTGCAGAGTGCGGAATTGGGGCTGGGTTACCGGCTGGCCGATGAAGTCTTCGACTTGTTCTTGCGACATACTTGGCCCGGTAATTTCCGCCAATTAAGTACCTTGCTGAAAACGGCGATGCTCATGACCGGTGGCGAGCGCGAAATCCGTTTTGAGCACTTGCCCGACGATTTCCTCGAAGACGCCGGCATCGCCGCGCCAGGCGCGGCGGCACCGGCCGCCGGCACCATGGATCAGATCGCCGTGAGTGTGATTCAAAGCAGCCTGGCTTCGCACGCTGGCAATGTCTCCGCCACCGCGCGTTCGCTCGGCATATCGCGTAACACGATCTATCGTAAGCGACGCGAATGAATGCTCAGCGTGCCGAGCTGAGTCGCTGCTTCAAGGGCGAGGCTTGCTCGATATATTGCAAAATCAGCAGGCCGGTGCCGGTTTCTCCGGTGACAATAACAGGGCTGAGTCGCTTACTGGCGGCCAGATGTTTGCCGGCTTCATGGGCAAAACCATTGACGATATTGACCACTCCCGGCGGCAATAAATCGGCGATCAATTCCATCAGTACCATGATCGATGCCGGCGTTTGTTCGGCCGGCTTGAGTACAATGGTATGACCGGCGGCCAGTGCCGGGACTAGCTTGCAGATTGCTGCCAGCATGGGAAAAGTGGCCGGTAAAATATGGGCAGTGACGCCCGGCAGTCGCTCGATATGGTAGGCCAGCACGTGCCTGGCCAATGCACTCGGGGTTTGTGCGTGTGCGGCGATGCAATTGGCGGTGTAACGACAATGGTCAATTGCCAGCGGAATGTCGGCCGCCGTGGTGTCGTAAATCGGGCTGCCACTGTCCAGCGTTTCTGCCATCGCCAGCAAGGCCAAATTGCTTTCCATGCGTTCGGCTATCTGAATCAGCAATTGCGCCCGTTGGCTCGCTGAGCTGGCGGCCCAGAGCGGTGCAGCGGCATGGGCGGCATTGAGCGCGAGTTCGATATCGGCGTTGCAAGAGCGTGCCACTTCGCAAAAGGTTTTTCCGAAAATCGGACTACTGTTTTTAAAATACACGCCGTTGACAGGCGCGCTGAATTTTCCATCGATGAAATTATCGTAACGTTGGCGATAGGGGTTGCTGATACCTAATTTGCTGATGTCGGCCATGTTCATGATGTGTGGTGTCCTGTCGATTGAGTTTTTTCTCTGCTGTCGTATGAGGGCAGGGACAGCCTGCCACTCAAAATATATTTAGCAATCGGCATGCCAGCAAAATCGCTACGCTTGTTTAGTTCTGGTTGCATCGAATTGTCGGTAAGTTCGCCTTGCTTACGGCAAGTCTAGTAAACACGTTTTGTTGCCGAATTCAACAGCCTCGCGGTGACTGTTTCAATCTGGCACACAGGCGACTGCTTGCTTGTTTTGGACAAAAAAAACGGAGGCCCTTAGGCCTCCGTGTTCGTCTGCAGAATTGAATCAGCTGCGCAGTTTGGCAAACGCCGCCGCCATGGCGTTGCCTGAAGGCGCAGCTGCCGGAGCTTGCGAGCGGTGTTGTTGCAAGCGTTTGGTGTCATTGCGATCGGCGCGTTGTTCCGGCTTGCTGCCTGCTTGTGGGGCAGAATCAGTCAGACGCATGGTCAAGGCGATACGTTGCCGTTTTACATCGACTTCGAGTACCTTGACTTTGACAACTTGACCAGCTTTGACCACGCTGTGCGGATCTTTGACGAAGGTATGCGAGAGTGCCGAAATGTGTACCAAGCCATCTTGATGAACGCCAATATCGACAAAAGCACCAAAGGCGGCCACGTTGGTGACGACGCCTTCCAAGATCATGTCTGGCAGCAAATCTTTGATTTGCTCGACGCCATCTTTAAAGGTGGCCGTAGTAAATTCAGGACGCGGATCACGGCCCGGTTTTTCCAATTCAGCAAGAATATCGCTGATGGTTGGAATACCGAATTTCTCGTCGGCATACTTGACAGGGTTGAGCGATTTCAACAGCCCAGCATCACCGATCAGCGACTTGATTTCTTTTTTTAAATCAGCCAGAATTTTTTCTACCAGAGGGTAAGATTCCGGGTGTACTGCCGAGGCATCAAGCGGATTGCTGCCGTTCATAACCCGTAAAAAACCGGCGGCTTGCTCGAAGGTTTTGTCGCCAAGGCGTGGCACGGCACGCAAGTCGGCACGCGAAGTAAACATACCTTTGGCGTCACGGAAATTGACTATGCTTTGTGCCACACTGCTGGATAAACCCGATACGCGCGCCAGCAACGGTGCCGAAGCGGTGTTGACATCAACCCCGACGGCATTGACGCAATCTTCGACCACGGCATCGAGCGAGCGCGCCAGCTGACTTTGGCTGACATCATGCTGGTATTGGCCCACCCCGATCGATTTCGGATCGATCTTGACCAGTTCGGCCAAAGGATCTTGCAAGCGGCGGGCAATCGAGACCGCACCGCGTATCGAGACATCGAGATCAGGCAATTCTTTGGAGGCGAATTCGGAAGCCGAATACACCGAGGCACCGGCTTCAGATACCACGATTTTAGTCAGTTTCAAATCCGGTTTGAGTTTGATCAGATCTTGCGCCAGCTTATCGGTTTCGCGCGAGCCCGTGCCATTCCCGATGGAAATCAGCGAGACATTATGCTTTGCGGCAAGAACTGCCAGCGTTTGCAGCGCGCCATCCCAATCGTTGCGTGGCTGATGCGGATAAATCGTGGCATAGTCGAGCACCTTGCCGGTGGCATCGACGATGGCGACTTTGACGCCGGTGCGCAGACCAGGATCGAGACCCATGGTGGCACGTGGTCCGGCCGGAGCGGCCAGCAGCAGCGCTTTCAGATTGCGCGCGAAAACATTGATGGCTTCAATCTCTGCTTGCTCGCGCAATTTCCCCATCAGTTCGGTTTCCAAGTGCATGAACACTTTGACGCGCCAAGCCCAGCGTACGGTGTCGGCCAGCCATTTATCGGCCGGACGGTCTTTTTGGCTGACGCCGAAACGAGCGGCGATGCGACTCTCGCAAGGATTGAGCGGCGCATCCCATTTCGGTTTTTCCACTTCGCTGTCGAGCCGCAGGGTAACGCTGAGCATTTCTTCACGCCGGCCGCGGAACAAGGCCAGCGCACGGTGCGAGGGAATCGTCACGAGGTTTTCGGTGTAGTCGAAGTAATCGGCGAATTTTTCGCCGGCTTCTTCTTTACCAGGCACGACTTTCGATTCGACCACGCCATGGTCGTTGATGTATTCACGTAAAGCCTGCAGCAGGGTGGCATCTTCGGCGAAGCGTTCCATCAAAATTTGACGGGCACCATCGAGCGCGGCTTTAACGTCAACGACGCCGGGGTTATCGCCCTGATCGGTGGTAAACGGCGCTTTCAAATACGCTGCCGCTTCGGTCTCAGGATGCAGCAGAGGGTTGTCGAGCAGGGCTACGGCCAAGGGCAGTAAGCCGGCTTCGGTGGCGATCTGTGCTTTGGTGCGACGTTTCAATTTGTACGGCAGGTACAGATCTTCGAGACGGGTTTTATCTTCGGCATGCACGATCGCATCGAGCAACACCGGCGTCATTTTTCCTTGTTCTTCTATCGATGAAATGATGGCTGCCCGTCGGTCTTCGAGCTCGCGCAAGTAGCGCAGCCGCTCTTCGAGCAGGCGCAACTGGATGTCGTCGAGCCCGCCGGTGACTTCCTTGCGGTAACGCGCAATAAACGGCACGGTCGCACCTTCGTCGAGCAGGGCTACGGCGGCGGCAACCTGAACTGGCTTGGCAGCGAGTTCTACGGCGAGTCTTTGTTCAATCGATGGCAGCATAAATCCAGACAATAAAAAGCAATCAAGGCGCAGATGATACCCAATTTCCGCCGATGCGCCAGTCTTGACAGGCGCGCGCTGTGGGGTTAGAAGGGAAAAGTGCGACGAAAATTTTCGTTATCGGCAATAACAAGGAAACCCTGTGCCCGGCTTACGCTTACTCGTTTTTATTGGTCTGATGTCGGTGATGCCGCTCTTGATGGCGTTTGAATTGGTGCCACAGCGCATGCAATTCGAGGATGGGGGGAGTGCGCTGTATTATGTTTTTGATAAACATTTGGCGGCGGCCGAGGATACTGAGGCGGCACTGGTGAATGTGATGTTTGTCGTCGCCGGCGCTGGTTGTCGCAGCATGGGAAGTATTTTGCCCGCGTATTTCACCGGATTCGAGGGCGAATCCGGGCGCAGCCGTATTTTCGTATTACAAAAACGCTTTATTGCCGCATTGTCCGACGGCCAACGCTGCAGCGCCGAGTTTGTTCGTGCCGACCATCTATCGCAATGGCGGGCCGACCAGTTGGCCTTCATTCGTGCGCGCTTGGCAGAGCTGGGTGGCGCACCACAGCGCGTGGTGTTGTTCGGTATTTCTGAAGGGGCGGAATTGCTGCCTTTGTTGGCGGCGGCCTTGCCGCAAACAACGCATTTGGTTTTGCTCTCACATAGTGGGATGAATGCCGGCACCGTCTATCGTGCGCTGGCGGCTGAGTATCCGCATATGGCGCGCGGTTGGCAGCAATTACAAGCCGCACTGGCGCTGCGTCCGGCCGACCCGACGCAGCTCTTGATTCATGGTCGCAGCTGGCTTTACTGGGATGAAATACTCAATTTGCCGCAGAGTCAGGGCTTGCTGGAAAGTAATTTGCCGATCTTGCTCGGCGTCGGCGAGGCGGACAGTTTGATCCCGCCGCATTCTTTGGATAAATTACAACAATTATTTGCCTCGGCCGGATCGCAGCGCTTGGTAATACGAGGTTTCCCGCAGGCTGATCATGGATTGCAGGGGCCATATCGCAATTATCTGGCAGACTTTATGTGGCAGTTTGAGCTTTGGTTGCAAGAAGGAAATAGCCCTTGAGGCAGCAAGCTTAAAAAGTGTGGTTTTGTGATTCAGATTGGCATTAATTTCCATCCGGTAAAGTGACAAAAAAGCATAACTTTCATATAATCACCATCTTCAAAGCAATAAAATGCTCTCAAACTCATTCGGCTATGCCTGTGCGCATGCTGGGTAGACCTTTTTTCTTACTTTTTTGATCGCTCCCTATGCGCTTGCATGCTTTTTCGCTGACCCCGCTGGCCCTTGCTTTGATCTTGAGTGGTTGCGCCACTGCGCCAACACATGACAGTAAAGTCGCCAGCTCCCTGAGCGTAGTCAAAACCGGCAATATCGATGATGCGATTAAGCAGGTGGAGCAACAGACCCAAGGCAAGAATGAAAAAGATTTGCTGCTGAACTTGGAAAAAGGCGAGCTCATGCGCGTCGGTAAGCGCTACCAAGAGAGTTTGGATGCCTTCGGTGTGGCCGATGTCAGTGTCAAGGCTTGGGAAGAGACGGCCAAATCGAATCCGCAAAAGCTGATGGGACAGATCGGCGCTTTGTTCATGGGTGATGCCAGTCGCGATTATGAAGGTCAGGATTACGAAAAAGTCATGTTGACGATCAGAATGGCGATGGATCGCATCAATCTCGGCGACCTCGATACCGCCCGTGTCGATATCAAACGCACGCACGAACGCGAAGCGGTGATTGCCGAATTCCGCTCGAAAGAAACGCTGGAAGCGGAAGACGATGCAAAAAGCAAAGGTGTAAAAACTGGTAGCAAGGAATTAAGCGGCTACCCAGTGGAAACCCTGAATGACCCAGCCGTGCTGCAACTCAAAAACGGTTACCAAAACGCCTTGGGCCATTATCTTGCCGGATTCGTCTATGAAGCCTTGAACGAACCAGGCTTGGCCGCACCGGGCTATCGCAAGGCGATAGAATTGCGTCCGGAATTGCCGGTGTTGGAAGATGGCTTGAAAGGTTTGGATCAACGCACCAGTTTTCGCCGCAAGAAAGGCATGACCGATGTGCTGTTTGTCATCGAAGCCGGTAATTCTCCGGCGCGGCTGTCGAAAAAGATCGCCTTCCCGGTACCGACCGGGCGCGGCTTGATCACGGTATCGTTTGCTTTCCCAGTTATCTATCCTGACAAAGATGCGCCAGTCATCAATTCGTTTGCGGTCGGCAGCCAGATTTTGCCGACGGCGATGGTGGCCGATTTCAATGTCATGGCACGTCGGGCCTTGAAAGATGAATTGCCGGGCATTCAAACCCGTGCGGCGATTCGCGCGGTCACCAAAGCGGTGGCGCAAGATCAGGTGAATAAGCATCTGGGTCCCTTGGCTGGTTTGGCTGCCAATATTGCCGTAGCTGCCACCGAAAGCCCGGCCGACGACCGTATGTGGCGCAGTTTGCCGGAACGGGTGTTCATTGCCCGCGCCTTTTTAGCTCCGGGCGATTACAACATCAATTTCTCCGGCCGCTCCGGTGACACGACCAAAGTGACTGTCGACGGTCGCTATATGGTGGTGCCGGTACGCCTGTATCCGACGCAAACCTATCTGGGCGACCAAGCAAAATTTGGCACTGTGACACCTGCTGCACAAATTGCCGCTGAGCCAGTATCTAAACCGCTGACGAAAAAACCTGTCGCCAAAAGCAGCAAGCCGGTGGCTGCTGCTGTCGTCAGCAGCCAATCCAACTGATTCTATTGATAAGGACGAGTACTCATGAATTCCAAACTCTTCGCGGCAGCCATCACGCTCGGTCTCGCCTGCAGTATCGCTCCGGCGCTGGCAGCAGATGAAGTGCCGAATGCCGTCTCGCCTGGCATCGCTGCCAAGTTGATCGTGCGCGGTACGCTCGAAGGCGTACAAGTGACCGACTTACGTTCACAGAAACGCAATGAAGTCTTGGTCGTACAAGCCGAGATGTTCAATACCACGGTCAAAGATGTGCGGATTTATTATCGCTTTCGCTGGACCGATCCGGCTGGCATGCAAGTCGGCGACGGAGAAGTGTGGAAACCGTTGATGATCTTGGGTAAACAATCCCAACTGGTCAAGGCCACCGCTTACGGCCCGCAAGCGGTCGACTTCAAAATCGAAATGAGTGCTGAGCCACGCTGAGCTGGCGAGTGTTGATTATTTTTAAGAACTAAGGAGTGTGTATGTCCCGTTTTGTTTCTGTTTCAAAATCTCTGTGTCTGCTGGCGCTGCTGGCGGCTGCCCTGTCGGCTTGTCAAACCCGTTTGTCACAACCGACTGTCAGCCTGGCTCGTCAAGTCAGCTATGGTGATAATAAGGCCGTCGAAACCGTCACCAACGAATTCGGTTCCACCGATTTGCAGATGATCGCAGAAAAAATGGTCGGTTCCTTGCTCGAAGATCCAGTGCTCAGCGGTCGTCCTAGCCTGACTCTGGCTGGGGTGCGCAATAAAACCAGCGAATACATCGATACCAAATCGATTATGAATACCATACAGACCGCCTTGGTAAAAAGCCGCAAAGTCAAAATGACGCGCAGTGCCGATGAAATGCAGCAAGGCGTCGATGAATTGCAGCGCCAAAATCAAAGCGGACTCTACAAAGCCCAAGGTAAGGCCAAAATTGGCAATATGGCGGCGGCTAAGTATTCCCTCGAAGGCGAAATCGTTTCCATCGTTAAGCAAAATGCCACGACCAAGGACGTGTTTTACAAAATGACGCTCAAACTCTATGACATCGAAGATGGCTCCATCGAGTGGCAAGAAGAAAAAGAAATTCGCAAAACTTCCAAAAAATAATGTCCTGTGGGCACCGCAACCGGTGTCCACTTGCCTCTGCCCTAAGTAAAGGAAGCATGATGTTTCATATTAAACAAGTCATGGCCGCGCTGTTGTGCTCGGCCGGCGCCTTCAGCGCTTATGCTGCTGAGCCAAAAATTGCCGTCACCGATTTGACCTACGAAGAGAAGGTCAGCGAGTATTTTCATGTGGTTGCGGCCACTAGTAAGAGCAGTGTCAAAGGCAGTTACAGCGAGCGCGAAACCGACCGCAGTTACTCTCAACGCGGTAATATCAATGCTAAAAGCGAGAGCAGCTATTATGAAGCCGAAGGCACTTACACCTACATCGATCGCGGTGAGTTGAAAAACTATACGGCCGACCTCAAAGGTGCCATGCTCAAAGGTGGCGGTGTGCGCATTACGGAAGTGCGTCCGTATGTCGGCAAACCTATGGAAAAAATTTACGACATCATCGGTCGCATCAAACAGGGTATGTATCCGGGTGCCGATTATGTGTTGTTCGGTACGGTCAGCAGTATCCAGTTCCGTCAGGAAACTAACCAGTTGCAATACGGAAATTCCATGACAGCCAGCTTATCGCTCGATCTGGTAGCGGATTTTAATTTGATCAATACCAAGACCTTTGAAATCAAAGCGGCTTTCAGCGCCAGCGGTGCCGGCGTCGATACCAAGATCATCAGTCGTGCCGGTGATCATGTCACATTCAACCGCGGCAAAGTGATACAAGAAACGTCGCGCAGTTTGGCTGATGCCGCCTATGGTGAGTTGATGGTGCAGTTCGGCGTGCCGCGCGGTGCGAATCGCGCTTCGTATCAGAACAATAACAATAATGGGCAAATGATCGCTCCACCGGCAGTTTCTGAGCCGGTCACGGTTTACCATTGAGCATTGTTTGTCGGCAGCAGCAAGACGCTGCCGGGTAAACAAAAAAGCCGGCGCGATGCAGTAATGCCGTTCAGTTAAGACTGAACGGCATTTTTATTTAGTGGTTGTAAACGTTACGGCATGCTGTTAACCTTCGT
>NZ_JASJVS010000027.1:0-54805 GCF_035019605.1 Undibacterium sp. 5I2
ATTCGTCGGCAGCGTCAGATGTGTATAAGAGACAGGTTTACTTATAGTAATTAGTTTATATATATATAGTAATAGTAGTTAACGGCGCGATATTTTGTGGATAAGTCTTGTTTTATCCACAGAAACAAAGACTTAGTCACTGTATATCTGTTCGGATAAGCTCTGTATGAAATGATGACAGTTTTGGGATAACAAAATGCCGTGTCGTAATCAGGCCGGTTTTCCCCAATTTATCCTAGGGATAAGTCGGGGTTTATCCACAGGGATTTTCTGCTTGATTGGCGCGTTTTCAGTGCTTGGGAAGTGAGTTAAAGCTGGTCGGCGCGGCGTAAAACAGGCGGAGCGCAGCGTTGTAGAGTTTTGGCAAACAGTTGCAGATAGCGCTTTTGCCCTTGCGGTAAGTGTTGTTCATAGACGGCGCTGTATTCCAATGCCGGCACGCCGCCACGCGCACGTTTGAACTGTGCGGCACCGGAACTGTAATGCAAACGCAGACGGCGCTGCTTGGCTTGGGCCAGCAGCAAGGCCATCAAACGTCGATATAAGCCTAATTCCTGTGGCAAGCTGGTGTCATAACCGATCAAGGGCGTGGTCAACCAGCCGCTGTCTGCATGGGCATACAGACCCAAAACCCCGACCCAACGGCCTTGCCAGCGTAAGCCATGCAATTCGAGAAAGCCGGTCTCCAGGCATAACTGGAAGAATTCCGGACTGAAATCGGGATTGAGTGGCGAATGTTTGGTGATGAATAATTGCCGGAATAAGTCACGCAGAGGGAGTAAATCCTGCACTTGTAATTGTTCATGACTGACTACGCTGACCTGACCATCGGCCAACAAGCGGGCATCTTTTTTAACGTGATTGTGTTTGCTGACGTGCTCGTGCGCCGGGTCGCACAGATACACCATGCGCGTTGGTATCAATATCCAGCCTTGCTCATTGAGATGCGCAAATAATTGCGGGTCGACTTGCGGACAAATATTTCGCAACATCAGCGGCCGGTCTGGGTGGGTATTACACAATTGCTTGCTCATGGCGCTGAGATCAGATCCTTGCCAGCGCGGATACAGATTGGTCGAGATCAGTTGATTGGCAATGATGACCGCACGGTCAAGGCCTGCGCCGTGCAACAGCAGCGATAAGGGAGCAAACAACATGCTGCATACATGTTTGAGCAAACCGGCGGCGGGCCAGTGGCGGATTGCTTCTTCGCGCGCATAGCGCAGCCAGGTTGAGCGCGGACTGGCAACGTAGCTTTCGCCGGCCTCGCTGGCTTGCAACAGACTCGAGGGATAGTGGCAGCCGCCGATGGCTACGGTTTCTATGCGCGAGTGAACATTGCTGACCCAGTGGTTGCCACCACGGGAACGCGCCGTCAACAGCCACAGCGTATCGGCCAGCAGGCGCGACTGATTGGGCACGGTCACGGTGTGGTCGGCGATCAGACTTTGGTATAGAGATGCATGCCGCCGTAAATCGCTGCTCGGTCGGTGGCATGCAAGCGCAGGTTATGGGCTGGATCGGTATGCCAAGCCGATAACAGTTGTGGGCTCAGTTTGTGTTCTAACGGTGAAACACTGCCACCGGTACGGAACAAGACTTTGGCCCCGGCTGTCGCAGTGCGTGTAACTTCACGCCACAACGCGCACAGTTGTGGGCCATCCATCCAGTCTTGCGCATCAAGGAATAAATACGCATCGACTGAGGCATCGGCTTGCTGCTCCAAAAAGCCGGTGAGGCTGTTGTGATGCGCATGCAAACGGTCGGCACTGGTACGTAAGCTGGTGAAATGGCGCTTTTGTAAATACATAGGCAAGGCTGCTTGATGCTCAATATTATAGCGGCGTCCGAAAGCTTGCTGGGCGAAGCAATTTTCTTCTATCGGAAAGGCGCAGGCCAATTGCCGCATTCTTTGTTTGAATAATTGATGCAAGCCTTGGGCTGCTTCATCTTTGAGCGCGGCAAATTGGGCCGGTGGAATGCCCAAGCTGTAGAGCGCGATTGGTTGGCGTGCCAACCATTTCACCAGTGCCGTATCGAAAACGGGGGCAACATATTGTTCAAACAAGGCCTGCTGCTGTTGTGGATTGCGTGCTTCGAGAAGTTTCGCCAAATTGCCACCCATCAGGCGCACAAACAGGTGGGCGAAGCCGATGAAGCGCCCAAGCAGACCGTGGTGATAGGCATCGTTAGAAAAATAATGGTAGCGCTGTTTGCCATTCAAGCCGCGACTTTCCCAAAAGCTGCTGGCGGCCGGACTCAGATGGCGGCGGATGTGGCGCTCATAACGTTTCAGATTATCGCTGTGATTGGCGGCGCCGAGGTAGGCCAACACGGCATCGTAATCGGGCAAATGCTTGATCGCTTGCTGTTTCATGTTGAGCATGGCGAGGTGGGCGGCATTGAGATCGACCGCATGCACCGCCGCCGGCTGGGCCGACAAATACGCCAAGGCATTGCAACCGCCCGAGGCGATGGTGAGGATAGTAGCCCCTGGTTTGAGCTGCAGGGCGTCGAGATCGGATTGCGGATCTTCCCAGATTTGGGCATACACCAGCCGACTGAAGCAGTGGCTGAACAATTTGTCGGCAAACCGGGCCGGTGTGCTGGAATTGAATACGGCGCTGTCTATCAATGCTTTGCTTGACATGGTGGTCTCCGATAAGCGATATCGACGACTCTAGGACGTGCACGTGACAAGCCGGTGACCGGAGCGTGAAGTTTTGATGAACAGTGTCGCTTCGGCGGCAATGGCCGCTTTCAGCAAAAAACCAAAGGCTTTGGCTTATTGCTCGCGCTGATGCTGAGTTGAGAGACGGCGACGGCGTGCTTGGATGAACAGAAACAATTGAAAGGCAAAATACAATGATGCCAGCACCGGCATCGAGGCGACAATAAAAAACATCACGCCTGACAGCGGTACTGGGCCAGACCAAACGCGTATCGGCCCGCTGTCATGGACGATTTTTTTTTCCATCGGCATTTTCGGCGTATCGATGACAATCCCGGAGGCCGGCTTGGCACCGTCTTCGGGCATGACGACAAATACTTCGGCCGTGGCGGCAACGGCGGGCGCGGCTGCCGCAGCTGTCGCAGCGCCAGCCAAGTTGGACAACAAAGGAAGCAGCAGCAGTACAAACTTGAGTTTCATTTTCGGATAGCTTGGAAGTGGGGCAGAGCGCGCGCGAAAAATACAGCAGGCACGTGCGGCTGCCCGGGTGGGATAAGAGTATTTTAACGAAAAAACCGCAGGCTGGCGGATTGCCCGCGCCAATCACCAACAAAAAACAGTGTTAGTGGTCAATTACCCATGTTTTTATGTTAATTTGTGACAAGTGTATGATTCACTTCAGCTTGCACATTGATGGGGAGGCCAGCGTATGTCAGGATTGATCAGTTTCGGTTTTTCTGTTTTGCTCATGTTGTTAATCGCCATCGCGATCTTACGTCGGTCGCGGCAAATGATGAATTTAGCTTTGACCGTGGTGGTGATGTCGAGTCTTTATGCGTGGCATGCGTATATTTTCTCGGAAGGCCTGAAACCGGTGTTTTTCATCGGTAGCTTTGCCATGGTTGTGGCGATATCATGTTTTTTTTACGCCGTTTATTCATTTGAATACTTTTCATCTGAGCAGATGGACACCGAACTGTTACGCTGAATTTCAGGAATAGCTATGCCCACCACTGCCCGTATCAGTTACGAAGAATTTATCCGTCTGGCACCAGACGCCTATGCGGCTTTGGCTGCGCAAGGCAAGGCGGTCGATGCTTCGGGCTTGGAAAAAAGTTTGACCGAATTGCTTAAAATTCGCGCCTCGCAAATCAATGCTTGCGCATTTTGTCTGCAATTTCATATCAATTTAGCCCGCAAGATCGGTGTTGCCACGGCCAAGATCGATCTTGCCGCAAGCTGGCGCGAGGCTGGCGTCTATAGCGCACGCGAGCGCGCCGCGTTGGCTTGGACCGAAGCTTTGTGTCGCATCAGTGAAGGCGCGCCCGATGATGCTTTGTATGCCGCCACGCTGGAACATTTCAGCCCAAGCGAACTGGTGTATTTGAGTGTTTCTATCTCCACCATTAATCAGTGGAATCGGCTCGGCGCAGCCTTGCGATTCACGCCGGCAGCAGCGCTCTGAAGTGGTCTGAAGGGGCATTTTTCTGCGCTTCTCCAGCGCTTATTTGATACCGATCAGTTCAATATCGAATACCAGTTCGGCATTTGGCCCGATTTGCATCCCTGAGCCGCGCCGACCGTAGGCCAGTTCGGGTGGGATGATGAGTGTGCGTTTGCCACCGACGCGCATGCCGACTAAGCCCAGATCCCAGCCCTTAATAACGCGACTTGCACCAACTTGAAAAGTGAAGGGTGGGCCACCGACCGAGCTGTCGAATTTTGCGCCATGTTCACGCACGGCCAGCGGATCATATAACCAACCGGTGTAGTGGACGACGACGGTGTTGCCGGTTTTGACTTCGGCACCGCTACCGACTTGCACATCGATTTTTTGCATGCTGTTGTTAAGCACGGCGGCGTCACTTTGCATTTGTGCCGAGCTGAGGCTGTACAGGCCGATGAGGCCGAAGAGAATAAAACAGAATTTGAGAAGAGCGCTCATGGCACGGTGTCCTTAGGTTTGATTTCTGGAGATCGCCAGCTTTTTCTCGAATGCGACGTCGAGCTTGCTGAGTTTTTTTGCCGGGCCTTTTTCTACCCCATTGACGAAACGGACAAATTCGTCGATTTCCATCGGTGCGCAACAGGTTTGTGGGGCAGCAGCGGCGCTCGATAAGCTCAGGTAAAAGCGGCCATCGGCCTGACTGACCATGCTATAGGTGCCATTGGTGGCGCGCTCTTTGAGCCTTTGAACGGCATTGCTGGCTTTGGTTGTGCGGGCCATCAGTTGCTGGCCTCGTGTGTCAGTAGTGGGTTCATGATGAGCGAGGTATCAATGTTTGTGGGGTCGTTAATGCGAGTTTGAATAGATTTTAGATGATTAGCGCCAGGATTGACTGATCAATTCAAAACTTGCTGCAATCATGGCTTCATTTTTGCGCTTTTCCTGACAAATAAAACGTAATTGTGTTGTCACACTGACGCTGTCAGCGATCACCAGGCCGTGCGCATGGGCTTCGCGGATGGCGATGGCATCGCGAATCAGGCTTAAGCCAACGCCGGACTTGACCAAGTCGAGCATCGAGGGTTCTTGGTCGACCAAGGCGACTTTATTGGGCACGATATTGTGGCTGGCAAAGATTTTTCCGAGCAAGCGATGATGGGCCGATTCCGGCGGCGTCCAAATCCACGGTAAGGCGGCCAGGCTGGCCCAGCTTTGGCCGGCAACGCGCTGTTGCCAACCGCGCGGAGCGACGACGCGGTAGGTGAAGGCGGTCAGCTCGATGCTGTGACAAGCGGTTTTGCCATCGTCGGGCAGGGGGCCGAGATAAAAACCGACATCGAGGCTGCCGGCGCGAATTTGTTGTAACACCGTGCCGGACATGGCTTGTTGTAAGCGCGTCGCTACCTGTGGATAAGTTTCTACCAAACGTTTCAAAAACACGCCGAGACGGGTGAATTCGGGATCGAGTATGGTACCGATCGCCAGTTCGCCCTGTAAGGTCGAGTGCATGGCCAGTGCTGCTTGCGACATTTCCGCCAGGCCTGACAAGATGCGTTCCGCATACGGCAATAACTTGGCACCATTATTACTGAGCGTCATACCGGTGGCACTACGGCTGAATAATTGCAAGCCCAACTGGGCTTGCAAGGCTTTGATTTGCAGGCTGACTGCCGGCTGGGTCAGGTGCAGCTGTTCGGCTGCCCGCGTCAGATTCCCGAGGCGAGCGACCATGACAAAGGCGCGTAAGTGGCTGAAGTCCATGTCTTGTTTGTTCTGTCGCGGTGGTTTGATGTCTTGCTTATTATAAGTAAAGCTTATATTGCTATTGATAATAACTCATTGGATCATGTGTGCAGAGTGATTTATTCTGGAGTCGATATTTTTTCTTCTTCAGAAAGTTTTCGCCATGTCCACTTTACTTCAGCATTTTTTCAATGGTCAGGTCACGCCGTCGACTTCGGGCCGTTTGCAAGACGTTTTCAACCCAGCTACCGGTGCCGTGGTGGCACAAGTTGTGTTGGCCGATTTGGCGGCCGTCGATGCCGCCGTGGCAGCGGCCAAAGCCGCCGCACCGGCTTGGGCTGAGACTGCGCCGCTCAAGCGTGCGCGCGTGATGTTTAAATTTAAGGAATTGTTGGACCGGCATCATGTTGAACTGGCCACCTTGATTACCCGCGAACATGGCAAGGTATTGTCCGATGCCATGGGTGAGGTGACCCGTGGTATCGAGATCGTCGAATTCGCTTGCGGGATGCCGCAACTGTTGAAAACCCAATTTTCCGACAACATCGGCGGCGGCATCGATAACTATAATCTGCGCCAACCGCTCGGGATTACCGCTGGTATCACGCCTTTCAATTTTCCTTTCATGGTGCCGATGTGGATGGCACCGTTGGCCATTGCTACCGGTAATTGCTTCATCTTGAAACCGTCGGAGCGCGATCCTTCTTGTGCTTTACTGATCGCAGACTTGCTCAAACAAGCCGGGTTGCCAGATGGCGTATTCGGGGTTTTGCAGGGCGATAAAGTGGCGGTTGACGGCTTGTTGCAGCATCCGGATGTGGCGGCTATTTCTTTCGTCGGCTCGACACCGATTGCCGAATACATTTACAGCGAAGGCACACGTTTGGGTAAGCGCGTACAGGCTTTGGGTGGGGCGAAGAATCATTTGGTGGTGATGCCGGACGCGAATTTGGAACAAGCGGTCGATGCCCTGATGGGCGCGGCGTATGGCTCGGCCGGCGAACGTTGTATGGCGATTTCGGTGGCCGTCGCCGTCGGCGATGTGGCCGATGCACTGGTGACGGCCTTGGTGCCGCGCGTGCGGGCACTGACGATTAAAAACGGTATGGAAGCCGATGCTGATATGGGGCCGGTGGTGACGGCTGCGCACAAGGCTAAAATTGAAGCGTATATCGCGGATGGCGTGCTCGAAGGCGCGCAGTTGTTGGTTGATGGACGCGGCTTTTCGGTGCCCGGCCATGAGGCCGGTTTTTTCCTCGGCGGCACGCTGTTTGATCAGGTAGTTGAAGGAATGAAAATCCATCGCGAAGAGATTTTCGGTCCGGTCTTGTGCATCGTGCGGGTCCCCGATTTTGCTGCCGCAGTGGCGCTGATTAATCGTCACGAATTCGGTAATGGCGTGGCCTTGTTTACTTCGGATGGCAACACGGCACGCGAATTTTCGCGCCGCGTGCAAGTCGGTATGGTCGGCATCAATGTGCCGATTCCAGTGCCGATGGCCTGGCATTCGTTTGGTGGCTGGAAACGTTCCTTGTTCGGTGATGTGCATGCTTACGGGGAAGAAGGCATACGTTTTTATACCCGCTACAAATCGATCATGCAACGCTGGCCTGACAGTATAAGCAAGGGCGCCGAATTCACCATGCCGGTAGCGAAGTAAATGATGCTGTCGCGTTTGCTGACTTATCCCATCATTCAGGGGCCGATGGCCGGTGGCGCTTCGACTCCACAATTGGTGGCGGCCGTCAGCAATGCCGGTGGGCTCGGTTCGCTGGCGGCCGGCATGTTGGCACCGGCTGCCATCGGTGAGCAAGTGCGGCAGATTCGCGCACTTACGGCGCGGCCATTTGCCATCAATTTATTTGTGCAGCAAACGCCGACGCCGAGTGAGCTCGAATTGCAGCAAGCCGAGCAATGGCTTAAGCCCGTTTGGTCGGCGCTGGGCTGGGATGGTTTGCCGCGACCGGCGCGTTGGTGTGAAGATTTTGCCGCCCAGTTTGAGGCCCTGATCGATGCGGCGCCGGCGCTGGCCAGTTTTACTTTTGACATTCTCAGTCAAGCCCAAGTGACACGCTTGCAGGCCGCTGGCATCGCCGTCGTTGGCACTGCCACGCAGCCGTCTGAGGCGCTGGCCTGGCAAGCGCTGGGGGTGGATGCGGTGTGTCTGTCGGGTGGTGAAGCTGGCGGCCACAGAGGCACGTTTATCGGCCCGCAGGAAGATGTCCATTTCAGCACTATGGAATTGCTGGCCTTGTGTTTGCCACAGTTGCGTGTGCCGGCGATTGTCGCCGGCAATATCATGGATGGTCACGACATCGCTGCCGCACTGGCTGCCGGTGCCGCAGCGGTACAAATGGGCACGGCGTTTCTGGTGACGCCCGAGTGTGGGATTGATCCGGCCTACCAACAACGCTTACTCAGCGCCACCACCGACTGCACGCGTCAAACCCGAGCGATTACCGGACGGCTGGCGCGTGGGCTCGACAACCGCTTTATGCAAGCCATGGAAGCAGTCGCCGCGCAGGTACCGGCTTACCCGGTACAAAATGCCTTGACGGCCGGCTTACGCAGTGCGGCCGCCAAACTTGGTGATACCGAACTGATGTCGCTGTGGGCCGGACAGGGGGTGGCGCGGGCGCGTGCCATGCCGGCCGCACAGCTGCTCGCGCTGCTGGTGGCGGAAGCCGGACTCTGAAGCGTTTCCGGGTTCGATTACTTAATTATAAAACCCGCTTTCATCAAAAATCTGACTAGGGTTTGAAACCCCGGCCTTCAGGCCGGTGAGCGACGAAGGAGCGACGCGATGGGAGGGGATGCAAACCCCTTCCAGAGTCTTTTCCATCGTCGCTTGCGACGATCCATTAACTTGTTAACAGGAAAAAAATATGGAATCAGCAGGTCAATTTGATTACATCGTGGTCGGTGCCGGCAGCGCCGGTTGTGTGCTGGCCAACCGCCTGTCGGCCGATCCGACGCGGCGTGTGCTGCTCATCGAAGCCGGCGGCAAAGATGACTATCTGTGGATTCATATCCCGGTCGGCTATTTGTATTGCATTAATAATCCGCGTACCGATTGGATGTATCGCACCGAAGCGGAAGCGGGTTTGAACGGTCGCAGTTTGATTTATCCACGTGGGAAAGTCCTCGGCGGCAGCTCATCGATCAATGGCATGATTTACATGCGTGGTCAGGCGCGCGATTACGATGAATGGGCGGCTTTGAGTGGCGACGACAGTTGGCGCTGGGATCAGGTCTTACCCTTATTTAAAAAAAGCGAAGACCATCACGGCCAAGATGGGGAATTTCACGGTCGCGGTGGCGAGTGGCGTGTGGAAAAACAACGTTTGTCGTGGGAAATTCTCGATGCCTTTCGCGCCGCCGCGGCGCAGGTCGGGATTCCTAACAGCGATGATTTCAATCGCGGTGATAACGAAGGTTGCGGCTATTTCGATGTCAATCAAAAACGCGGCATTCGCTGGAATACTGCCAAAGCTTTTTTACGCCCAGCGGCAGCGCGCGATAACTTGACCATCATGACCGGTTGCCAGGTGCAGAAATTATGTATCAGCAGCACTGGCGACGGCCAGCGCTGCAGCGGCGTGGAATTCATCGGCGGCGGCCGTCATTGGTTTGCTGAGGCGATGGTCGAAACAGTGCTGGCGGCCGGTGCCATCGGTTCGCCGGCGATTCTGCAATTGTCAGGTATCGGTGCGCCGGCGCAGTTGCAGCAAGCCGGCGTGCCGGTCGTCCATGCTTTGGCTGGTGTCGGGGCGAATTTGCAAGACCATTTACAGATTCGTTCTTCATTTAAAATCAGTGGTGCACCGACCTTGAATAAGATGGCCAACAGTTGGCTCGGCAAGGCCCGTATCGGCCTCGAATATGCGCTGCGTCAGAGTGGGCCGATGTCGATGGCACCGTCGCAGCTAGGGGCGTTTACGCGCTCGGATGCGAGTCAGGCGACGGCTAATTTGGAATACCATGTGCAGCCTTTATCGCTCGATAAATTCGGCGATCCTTTGCATGATTTTCCGGCGTTTACCGCCAGCGTGTGCAATCTGCGTCCGAGTTCGCGCGGCCAGGTACGCATCCTCAGTCCCGATGCGGCGCAGGCACCGGCGATTGCCCCCAATTATTTGAGCACAGCGGAAGATCGGCGCATCGCGGCCGCTTCCTTGACGCTGACGCGGCAGATTGTGGCCGCACCGGCGCTGCAAAAATATGCGCCGCAAGAGATGAAGCCGGGCGCACAATTTCGCACCGAAGCAGAATTAGCCAATGCCGCCGGCGATATCGGCACGACGATTTTTCATCCGGTTGGCACCTGTAAGATGGGGCGCAGCGATGATGCGATGGCCGTGGTGGACAGCCAGTTGCGCGTAATTGGTGTGGCTGGTTTGCGGGTTGCCGATGCCTCGATCATGCCGACGATTACCTCCGGTAATACCAATTCACCAACCATCATGATCGCGGAAAAAGCGGCCATGTTAATGCTCGCGGCGCGGCCAATTGGGGCGGCGCGCGCGCTATAGTAGTTATACCGTATTGTTGTTGCTTTCATTTGCTGGGTACTATCACTCGTCGCTGTGCTATGTTGTCTTAGATTTTGTTCAGTGATGAGTGCAAAATAATAATTATGCCCGCTGCACGTACAGCGGGATTGTCATGTTCGAAACAAGGCAACACAAGGAGATCAGATGACCCAAGTCATCCTGGAGACTAAGCGCTTGAGCAAACAGTTCAAGGGCTTCACCGCGGTTAATGAAGTTAACCTGCAAGTTCAGCGTGGTCATATTCACGCCTTGATCGGCCCGAATGGTGCTGGCAAAACAACTTGCTTCAATTTGCTGACGAAATTTCTGGTACCGAGTTCGGGTCAGATTTTATTCAATGGTCTCGATATCACGGCGGCTAAACCGGCACAAATTGCACGCCAAGGCATCATTCGTTCGTTTCAAATTTCGGCAGTGTTTCCGCACTTAAGTGTGCTCGAAAATGTGCGTATCGGTTTACAGCGCACACTGGGTAGCTCGTTTCATTTTTGGAAGAGTGCTGCCAGCTTGTCGCGCTTGAACGAGCGTGCCATGGACTTGCTCGAACAAGTAGATTTGGCCGCGTTTGCGACGACGCTGACGGTGGATTTACCGTATGGTCGCAAGCGTGCGCTGGAAATCGCCACGACCTTGGCGATGGAACCGGAAATGATGTTGCTCGACGAACCGACCCAAGGCATGGGACATGAAGATGTCCATCGCGTGACTGAATTGATACGCAAGGTCGCGGCCGGTCGCACTATTTTGATGGTGGAACATAATATGAGTGTGGTGTCCGGCATCTGCGACCGCATTTCGGTACTACAGCGTGGTGCCATGCTGGCCGAGGGCAGTTATGCCGAAGTCTCGGCCAATCCCTTGGTGATGGAAGCGTATATGGGTAGCAGCAGTGCGGAATTGGAAGGAGCACACGCATGAAGTCAGCGCGCATTCCAGCACTGGAAATTACTCACTTACAAGCTTGGTATGGCGAGTCACATATTTTGCATGATGTGAATCTGTCGGTACAGCCTGGCGAGGTCGTTACCATTCTAGGTCGTAACGGTGCCGGTCGTACCACGACCATGCGTGCCATCATGGGCTTGACCGGTGCGCGCGCCGGTTCGATCAAGATTAACGGGGTCGAAGCGATCACGCTGGCCACGCATAAAATTGCCCATCTTGGCGTCGGTTATTGTCCGGAAGAGCGCGGTATTTTTTCTTCCTTGTCGACCGAAGAAAATCTTTTATTGCCACCGATGGTTTCACGTGAAACCGCGGGCATGGCGATTGCCGATATTTATGCCATGTTCCCTAACTTGGCCGAGCGTAAGCATAGCCAAGGCACGCGTTTGTCGGGTGGCGAGCAGCAAATGCTGGCGGTTGCGCGCATCTTGCGTACCGGTGCGCGACTATTGTTACTCGATGAGATTTCCGAAGGCTTGGCACCGGTTATCGTGCAAGCCTTGGCGCGGATGATTCTGACACTCAAAGCGAGTGGCTACACCATCGTGATGGTGGAACAGAATTTCCGTTTCGCCGCACCTTTGGCCGATCATTTTTATGTGATGGAACATGGTCAGATTGTCGAGAGTTTTACGGCGGCACAGTTGCCGGAAAAAATGCCGGTATTGAATCAGTTGTTGGGCGTGTAATTCAGTTTCAGTCGCCCGTGCTTTATAACGGGCAATTTCAATAATAATGACAGGAGATGAAAGATGAAGAATACATTGAAGCTAATCAGTTTGGCGCTTGCCGCGGCCTTTTCTGCCGCACCGGCGGCTGCACAAGTGTCGGGCGATGTAGTGAAGATCGGCTTTATCAGCGATTTGTCGGGCGTGTACTCGGATATCGATGGCAAAGGCGGGGTTGAAGCGATCAAGATGGCGATTGCCGATTTCGGTGGCACGGTACTCGGTAAGAAAATCGAATTCGTCAGCGCTGATCACCAGAATAAAGCCGATATCGCCGCCAGTCGCGCGCGCGAATGGTTTGATCGCGATGGCGTCGATCTGCTCATCGGCGGCACCAATTCGGGTACCGGTTTGTCGATGGCCAAAGTGGCCGCAGAAAAGAAAAAGCCTTATATCTCGATCGGTGCCGGTACCGCCGTGTTGACCAATGAAGAATGCACACCATACACGATTCACTATGCCTACGATACCGTGGCGCTGGCCAAGGGTACTGGCTCGGCCGTGGTCAAGCAGGGTGGGAAGAGTTGGTATTTTCTGACGGCCGATTATGCCTTCGGTGCGGCCCTTGAGAGCGATACGGCACGGGTGGTGAAAGCCAATGGTGGCACCGTCAGCGGCGCGGTCAAACATCCTTTGTCGGCCTCCGATTTTTCTTCCTTCTTGTTGCAAGCACAGGCATCGAAAGCGCAGATTCTCGGTTTGGCGAATGCCGGTGGCGATACCATCAATGCGATCAAGGCCGCCAATGAATTCGGCGTGACCAAGACGATGAAATTGGCTGGCTTGCTGATGTTTATCAATGATATCCATTCGCTCGGTTTGAACCTGACCAATGGCATGTATTTGACCGACAGCTGGTATTGGAATGCCACGCCGGAGTCACGCACTTGGGCGCGTCGTTATTTTGAAAAAATGAAGAAGATGCCATCGAGTTTGCAAGCCGCCGATTACTCGGCAACGCTGCAGTATCTCAATGCTGTCAAAGCCGCCGGCAGTGACGACAGCGAAAAAGTCATGGCGAAATTACGCAGCATGAAATTCAACGACATGTATGTCAAGAATGGTTATGTGCGGGCCGATGGCAGCATGATTCATGATATGTATCTGATGCAAGTCAAAGCGCAAACGGAATCGAAAGAGCCGTGGGATTACTACAAGGTGGCGCAAGTGATTCCTGGTGAACAAGCGTTTACCACGAAGGCTGAATCCAAATGCGCGTTGTGGAAATAAGCTGATTGATCACCGGCGCGCTCTGTTTATGGGCGCGTCTTTTTTTTAATTCTGTCGGGCTGATTGCCGACTTTTTTTTAAGCGTGCCATGGAAATATTTGGTATTCCGCTTCAGGCGATGCTGAGTCAGCTCTTGCTGGGCTTGGTCAATGGCTCGTTTTACGCGATGCTGTCTTTGGGGTTGGCGGTGATTTTCGGACTGCTCAACGTGATTAATTTTGCCCACGGCGCCTTGTACATGATGGGCGCGTTTTTCGCCTGGATGGGCATGGAGTACTTCGGTATCAGTTATTGGGTGATGTTGGTTGTAGCACCGTTGGCCGTTGGGGCGATCGGTATCGTGATCGAGAAAACCATGCTGCGCTGGTTGTACCAGCTCGATCATTTGTATGGGCTATTGCTGACCTTCGGTATTACTTTACTGCTCGAGGGCGTGTTCCGCTCGGTGTACGGGGTCTCAGGACAGCCGTATTCGGTCCCTGCAGCCTTGGCCGGTGCCACCGACCTCGGCTTCATGATCTTGCCAAATTATCGCGCCTGGGTCGTTATCGCCTCTTTGACGGTATGTTTCGCGACTTGGTTCGTGATTGAAAAGACCAAACTCGGTGCTTATCTGCGCGCCGGCACGGAAAATCCTAAATTGGTCGAAGCTTTCGGCGTTAACGTGCCCTTGATGGTGACGCTGACGTATGGTTTCGGTGTCGCCTTGGCGGCCTTTGCCGGGGTGTTGGCAGCACCGGTGATTCAAGTCTCGCCGCTGATGGGTTCGAATCTGATCATTACGGTGTTTGCGGTGGTAGTGATCGGTGGCATGGGCTCGATACTGGGTTCGATCTTGACCGGTTTGGGCTTGGGCGTAATCGAAGGATTGACGCGTGTGTTTTATCCGGAATTGTCGGCCACGGTGGTGTTCATCGTGATGGCGATTGTGCTCATGATACGGCCAGCTGGCTTGTTTGGAAAAGAAAAATGAACGGATCTCCCATGCTCAAAAAAATCGCCACTGCGGTGCTGCTGCTGGCCTTGTTGGCGGCACCGGCTTTCGTGTATCCGGTGTTTTTGATGAAGCTGTTGTGCTTCGCCTTATTCGCCTGCGCCTTTAATCTGCTGATCGGTTTCACCGGTTTGCTGTCGTTCGGTCATGCCGCATTTTTCGGCACCGCCGGCTATGTGGCCGGGTGGGCGATTCGTGATGCCGGTTTGCCCACCGAAGCCGGCTTGGCACTCGGTGTCGGGGCGGCCGCGGTGATCGGTTTGCTGATGGGTTTGTTGGCGATACGGCGACAAGGTATTTATTTCACCATGATCACTTTGGCCTTAGCGCAGATGTTGTATTTCATCATACTGCAAGCGAAGTTCACCGGTGGGGAAGATGGCTTGCAGGGCGTCGCACGTGGCAAGCTGTTCGGCAGTCTCGATTTGGCTTCTGATTTGCATTTGTATTATGCGGTGTTGGCGATTGCCTGTGCCGGTTTTGCTTTGATCGTCAGAACTGTGCATTCACCGTTCGGGCAAGTCTTGAAAGCCATCAAGGAGAACGAAGCACGCGCGATCTCGCTCGGTTACGATGTCGACAAATACAAATTGCTGGCCTTTGTGTTGTCGGCTGCTTTGGCTGGCCTCGCCGGTGCCACCAAGTCCTTGGTGCTCGGTTTTGAAACGCTGACCGATGTGCACTGGACCATGTCTGGCTTGGTGGTGTTGATGACCTTGGTTGGTGGTTTGGGAACCTTGGTCGGGCCGATCGTCGGTGCCATCTTGATCATCGCCTTGGAAAACAAGCTCGGTGATTTCGGCGAATTGCTGGCCAATGTCTCGGGCATAGAATGGTTCCGCAGCTTGGGTGATTCGGTCACCATCGTCACCGGTTTGATTTTCATCGTTTGTGTATTGGCTTTCCGACGTGGTTTGGTCGGCGAGTTACAAGCTTGGTGGCAAAAGAAAGTCACTGCGAAAGCACTGTGAATTTGTTGCGCTGAAAAAAAGCCCCGTTGCCAGAGTTGGCAGCGGGGCTTTTTTTTTGTCGTGAATATTGCTTTTAAAATAATAATTTTAATTTTGTAGCAGCCCCTTACCAAGCCGCCGCGTAAATCGCACGCGCATCGGCTAAGCTGACTTCGCGCGGGTTATTCGTCAGTAAGCGGGTTTGTAACATCGCATCGGATGCCAAGCGATCGAGCTCGCCCTCGGTCACGCCGACTTGGCGCAAACGAGTAGGAATGG
Organism: Undibacterium sp. 5I2; assembly: GCF_035019605.1. Classification (NCBI taxonomy): domain Bacteria; kingdom Pseudomonadati; phylum Pseudomonadota; class Betaproteobacteria; order Burkholderiales; family Oxalobacteraceae; genus Undibacterium; species Undibacterium sp. 5I2. Next base: position 15,541 of record NZ_JASJVS010000027.1, read on the forward strand.
CGGTGCGCAGCGCCAGTTCTTCGAAGGCGCTGATGAGGGCATTGCTGCGCGCTTCGGCACTGCCAGTAGCGTCCGGTGCAATGATCTCGGCCAGCTCGGCATACTGCTGGGACGCTTGCTCGGTATTGAAGCGTAATACATGCGGTAACACCAGGGCATTCGATAAACCATGCGGCACGTGGAAGATGCCGCCCAGCGGATAGGCGAGGGCATGGACGGCGGCACAGGGGGCATTCGCAAACGCTTGGCCGGCCAGCATGGCACCGAGCAGCATGGCTTGGCGTGCTGCCAAGTTCTGGCCATTGCTGCAGACTTGCTCGATATTGTTCCACAATAATTTCAACGCGGCGCGCGCCAGCATATCGGAGAGCGGGTTCTTTTTATGCCGCGTGGTATAGGCTTCGATCGCATGCACCATGGCATCAATGCCGGTGGCTGCACTGACCGCCGGCGGCAAGCCGACACTAAGTTCAGCATCGAGAATGGCGAGGTCAGCATACAGCTGCGGTGCGACCACGCCCATTTTGCTGGTGGCACCGGTGGTGACGATGGCAATCGGCGTGACTTCGGAGCCGGTACCGGCGGTGGTTGGGATTTGTATCAAGGGCAGGCGCGCACCGCTGACTTTGCCTATGCCATACATGTCTGCCAGCGGCTGGGTGCCGCCGGCCAGCACGGCGATCAGCTTGGCTACATCCATGGAGCTGCCGCCGCCTAGCCCGACGACCAAGTCGACCGAGAGGGCACGTGCGCGTGCCGCCGCATCAAGCACGACCGCTTCCGGGGGATCGGCCAGCACCTCGGTGTACAGGCTGACCCGTAAGCCCTGTGCCTCGATATTCGTTTGGACTGCGCTGACCAGACCGGTGCCGAGGAAGCCGGCATCGGTGACGATGAGCACATGTTTGCAGGCCGGGAAGTGGGCCACGATGGTGTTGCCGAGTTCGCGAGCGGCGCCAGTTTTGTTGATGAGACGAGGGACGGTTTGAAATTCGAAATTATTCATCGTATGGCTCTCTGTTCTGGTTAAAGTTCATTACTTGTGTGCTACCTGACATCGCGCAAACTTGATATTCTGATTAGCTTGCCAGAAATCGGCTGCTTTGAGAATAAGGTTAAAAAATTTCATGATCAATATGATGGTACTGGGAGGCGCAGCCTTCTTCGCCGGCTTTGTCGATGCCATCGTCGGTGGTGGTGGCTTGGTACAAGTGCCGGCCTTGTTTTCAATGATGCCGGGCACCGCACCGGCTACCTTGATTGGAACGAGTAAATTCGCCGGTGTCTGGGGTACCACGGTGGCCGCGCGTAATTACGTCAAGCGCGTGCAGTTGCGCTGGGCCATGGTATTGCCGGCGGCCTTGATGTCGTTTATTTTTTCTTTCGCCGGGGCCTACTTGGTCACGCATGTATCGCCCGAACAGTTACGCAAGGCACTGCCGTTCGTCTTGTTTGCCGTGGCTGTGTATACCTTCAAGAAAAAGGATTTCGGGGCGGTCGATGCGCCGCCATTTTCCGGTTCGACCGAGACTGCCTTGGCAATGTTGGTCGGGGCCGCGATTGGTTTCTATGATGGCTTCTTCGGCCCCGGCACCGGTAGCTTCTTCATGTTTTTGTTTGTCCGTGTGTTCGGCTATGACTTCTTACGTGCTTCAGCCATCGCCAAAGTATTGAACGTGGCTTGCAATGTTGCTGCTTTGATTTGGTTTGGCTTCAGTGGTCATATCTTATGGCAGATCGGCGCAGTGATGGCGGCATGTGGTATCTGTGGTTCGCTGCTTGGTACTAAGATGGCAATTAAACATGGTACTGGCTTTGTGCGTAAAATCTTCCTGTTTGTGGTGGTCGCCTTGATTTGTAAAACCAGTTACGATGGTTTTTTACGCTGATTGTTTCACGTGAAACAATCAGCTCGGCGTGCTGAAAATACCGATATGCAGGATGATGGCGATGTTTCACGTGAAACATCGCCATGTTTTTTTGTGCATTCGCCGCGCTTGATTCCAGTTTAATCGACACTGTGCCGTAGCGCGGCAGTGAAAACCAACTATAATCGGGGCTTCCAGAGTCAACGTTTGTCGAAGCTAGCTATGTTTTATCCTAAAGAATTTGATGTAATTGTGGTCGGTGGTGGTCATGCTGGTACCGAAGCGGCGCTGGCCTCGGCGCGCATGGGGCAGTCCACACTGCTGTTGAGCCATAATATAGAGACCCTCGGTCAGATGTCTTGCAATCCATCGATAGGTGGAATCGGTAAGGGGCATCTGGTGAAAGAGCTTGATGCCATGGGCGGCGCGATGGCGATTGCCACCGATGAAGCCGGCATCCAGTTCCGTATACTGAACTCGTCCAAAGGCCCGGCGGTACGCGCTACCCGTGCCCAAGCAGACCGTATACTGTATAAACAAGCGATCCGCAGCCGGCTGGAAAATCAGCCTAACCTGTACTTGTTCCAGCAAGCAGTTGATGATTTGTTGGTTGAGAATAATCGCGTCGTTGGTGCCGTTACCCAAGCCGGCATTACTTTTCGCGCTCGCGCCGTCGTGCTGACGGCCGGTACTTTCCTCGATGGGAAGATCCACGTCGGCTTAAACAGTTATTCGGCCGGTCGTGCCGGTGACCCGCCAGCCTTGTCTTTGTCGGCGCGCTTGAAAGAATTGGCCTTACCACAGGGGCGTTTGAAAACCGGTACGCCACCGCGTATCGATGGTCGTAGTATCAATTTTTCCGTCATGCAGGAACAGCCCGGCGATCTCGCTCCGGTGCCGGTGTTTTCTTATCTTGGTAATGCGGCCATGCATCCGCGCCAAGTACCGTGCTGGATCACCCATACCAACGAACGCACCCACGATATTATTCGCGCCGGTCTCGACCGCAGCCCGATGTATACCGGCGTGATCGAAGGGGTAGGGCCGCGCTATTGCCCATCGATAGAAGATAAGATTCATCGCTTCGCCGGTAAGGATTCGCATCAAATTTTCCTCGAGCCCGAAGGCTTGACGACGAATGAGTATTACCCCAACGGTATCTCGACCAGTTTGCCATTTGATGTGCAGCTGAACTTGGTGCGCTCCATGCGTGGGATGGAGCAGGCGTTTATCCTGCGTCCTGGCTATGCAATCGAATACGATTATTTTGATCCACGTGGTTTGAAATTGTCTTTGGAAACGCGCCAGATCGAAGGCTTGTTCTTTGCCGGACAAATCAACGGTACCACCGGTTACGAAGAGGCGGCGGCGCAGGGTATGTTGGCTGGCTTGAATGCGGCATTGCAAACCCAAGGCCGTGCGGCTTGGACTCCACGCCGCGATGAAGCTTATCTCGGCGTCTTGGTCGACGATCTCATTACTAAGGGTGTGCAAGAGCCGTATCGGATGTTTACCAGCCGCGCTGAATTCCGCTTGAGCTTGCGCGAAGATAATGCCGATATGCGTTTGACTGAAATTGGCCGCGAACTCGGTTGTGTCGGTGACCTGCAGTGGAAATTGTTTGAAGAAAAACGTGAGAGCGTGGCCCGCGAAATGGAGCGTTTGCGTTCGATCTGGGTTAACCCGCGCATCGTCGCGCAAGCCGAAGCAGAGCGCGTAGTGGGCAAGGCTTTGGAACGCGAATACTCCTTGGCCGATTTGCTGCGTCGTCCTGAAGTGACTTACGAGAGTTTGATGAGCTTGCAAGGCGTGGAAGGGCAGGCACTGGCTGCTCCCGGTGTGATCGATCCGGCCGTGCGTGAACAGGTGGAAATTCAAGTCAAGTATGCCGGTTACATCGAACGGCAGGCGAAAGAGGTAGAGCGGCACGCATATTTTGAAAATCTGAAAATGCCAGCGGCATTTGACTATATCGAAGTTAATGGTTTGTCGATGGAAGTGCGGCAGAAACTCAATGTCCATCAACCGGAAACTTTGGGCCAGTGTGGGCGCATTTCCGGCGTGACGCCGGCTGCGATTTCGCTGTTGCTGGTGCATTTGAAAAAACGCGGTTTCAAAGAGTTTGCCACCGCCCCTGACACCAGTGCGGCTGTGGCCGCCGACATCGGAGCATCTGTATGAGCCTTCCCGACCACGAAGCCTTGCGCAAGTTGCTGGCCGCCGGCATCACCGAACTCGGTTTGGCACTCGATGATGGCCAGATCGATAAAATGATGGCGTATTTAGAATTATTGTCAAAATGGAATGCTGTTTATAATTTAACATCGATCCGCAAACCGCTCGATATGGTGCGTGCGCATGTGCTCGATTCCTTGTCGGCGGTGCCGGCTTTTGTCGGCGCCGACAAAGTACTCGACGTCGGTTCCGGCGGCGGCTTGCCGGGCATGATACTGGCGATCGCTTACCCACAGATACAGGTGGCGATGATAGACACGGTCCATAAAAAAACGGCTTTTTTGAATCAAGCCAAGACCGAACTCGGCCTCAGCAACGTGACCGTACATACCGGGCGAGTGGAACAACTGGCACTGCCCGGTGCCTTTGATGTCATCACTTCGCGGGCTTTTTCAGAATTATGTAATTTTATTAACTGGTCCGGGCATTTGCTCGCACCGGGTGGCCAACTCATCGCCATGAAGGGCGTTGCTCCAGCGCAGGAAATCGAAGCTTTGCCCGAGGGTTGGCAAGTCAGCGGCGTGCGCGCCTTGACTGTGCCGGGCCTTGATGCTGAGCGGCATTTGGTTTTCGTTCAGCGAACTGCAGTTTGAAGCCCCCCACACACGGAAACACCATGGCAAAAATATTTTGTGTAGCAAATCAAAAAGGTGGCGTTGGCAAGACCACCACTACCGTCAATCTGGCAGCTGGCTTGGCCAAACTCAATCAACGCGTGTTGCTGGTCGATTTAGACCCGCAAGGGAATGCCACGATGGGTGCCGGCATCAATAAATCCAAATTAACCAGCTCGGTGTATGAAGTCTTGCTCGGTATGTCGGATGTGGTCACGGCGCGCTTGCGCTCGGAATCAGGGCGCTTCGATGTCTTACCAGCCAATCGTGAGCTGGCCGGTGCCGAAGTCGAAATGGTCGCGCTCGATAACCGCGATAAGCGTCTGCGTGATGCCTTGGCGGCCGTGGCGGGCGATTACGATTTTATTCTGATCGATTGCCCGCCCGCTTTGTCGATGTTGACGCTCAATGGCTTGTGCGCCGCCCATGGCGTGATTATCCCTATGCAGTGCGAATACTATGCGCTCGAAGGATTGTCTGATTTAGCCAACACGATTAAGAAAGTATCAGCCAATCTCAATCCCGATCTCAAGATCGTCGGTTTGTTACGGGTGATGTTTGACCCACGCATGACCTTATCGCAGCAAGTTTCGGAGCAGCTCGAACAGCATTTCGGCGACAAGGTCTTCAAAACCGTCATTCCGCGCAATGTCCGCCTGGCCGAAGCACCGTCTTACGGTATTCCTGGCGTGGTGTTCGATCCTGCATCCAAGGGTGCGCAGGCGTATATCGCGTTCGGAGCCGAAATGCTCGAACGTATTTCAAAACTGGATTAATAAGTAGGTATATGTATGGTTGTTAAAAAACAAAAAGGCTTAGGCCGCGGACTCGATGCCTTGTTCGACGGTGCCGCTGATTTTGCCCAAGCCATGCCGACGGTGAGCGGCGAACCGACGACTTTAGCTGTGACGCAAATGCAAGCCGGTAAGTATCAACCGCGCACGCGTATGGATGAGGGGGCCTTGGCCGAGTTGGCCGCTTCCATCAAGGCACAGGGCTTGATGCAGCCTATCCTGGTGCGTCCGATTGGTCAGACCGATGGGGTAACCCGCTACGAAATCATCGCCGGTGAGCGGCGCTTCCGTGCCTCGCAGATGGCCGGTTTGAGCGACGTGCCGGTGTTGGTCAAGGATGTCGACGACCAAACGGCCGCGGCGATGGCGCTGATCGAAAACATTCAGCGTGAAGATCTCAACCCGCTCGAAGAAGCACAGGGCATACATCGTTTGATCACAGACTTTTCATTTACGCATGAACAAGCGGCAACGGCAGTCGGGCGCTCGCGCAGCGCGGTATCGAATTTGTTACGCCTGCTGAATTTGGCCAAGCCGGTGCAAACCATGCTCATGGCCGGTGACATCGACATGGGCCATGCGCGTTCTTTGCTCGCCACCGATGCCGCTACCCAAATACAGTTGGCGCATCAAATCGTGGCCAAGCGTTTATCGGTGCGCGAAGCGGAAAAATTAGTTGCTAGAACCACACTGGAACAGAGCCAAGATTTCACGCCGCGCGAGAAAGCCGAAAAATCGCGCGATATCACGCGCTTGGAAGAAGAATTGTCGGATTTGCTGGCCACTACGGTAAGTTTGAAAATGGGCAGCAAGGGCAGGGGACAATTGCAGATCGATTTTGCCGATCTCGATAGCCTCGATGGGGTGATTTTAAAATTGCGCGGCCAATAATTTCACACTGAGAGCGAACACGATGCGTTTGTTGATCTTACCCGGCTGGCAAAATTCCGGCCCCGACCACTGGCAAAGTTTGTGGCAAGCCAGCATGACCGATGCGCAGCGCGTAGAGCAAGCCGATTGGGATGATCCGCAATGTCGTGATTGGGTCGCCAATTTGTCGGCCGCTGTCAATGCCAGTAAGGATGATGTAATTCTGGTCGCGCATAGTTTGGGCTGCGCCTTGACGGCGTGGTGGGTGGCGCTCGGTATGCCGGGCGTGTTGGCACCGGATAAAGTCATCGGTGCTTTGTTAGTGGCCCCGCCCGATGTGGAACGAGCGGACATGCCGACTCCAAGCTTTGCACCGATGCCAACCATACGCTTGCCGTTTGCCAGTATCGTGTTGGCTTCTGATAACGATTCATGGTGCGATTTACCGCGCGCACAAGCTTGGGCACAGGCCTGGGGGGCTGAGTTTCACTGTCTTGGTGCACTCGGGCACATCAATACCGTAACCGGCTTGGGTAGCTGGACGGCAGGTCAGGAATGGCTGAGCGAGCTGAAAAGCCGGACCGGGCCGCGCTGAAAAAAACAGCAGTGTCTCATTCTGATGCATCGCATCTAACGTTTGACGATGTTACGCACTACCACGTATAATTCCGTGGTTTTGGTAAGCAAGGATATGCTCTGCCTGATAATATTTTTAATCATCGCAGTAGGTAAATCGACTACTCGAATAAGGATGGGGCGGGCATGGCACGTATTGTATGGCTGCAAATAGCCGCGGCATTGACCGTCGCGCTGATCGCCTTAATCGGAAGCAAGAACTGGGCCTTATCGGCCTTGGCAGGCGGATTATGCTGTGCACTCCCTAACGCGTTTTTTGCTGTGCGCCTGACGATGAGCGCACGCAAGCCGGGAGGCACCGACCCGATGAGTTTTTTCTTCGGTGAATTTATAAAAATTGCACTGACAATTGCGCTGATGGCGGCGGTTGTTACCTGGTACCACGATGTGAATTGGCCGGCTTTCTTGATCGCCTTCATCGTGGTATTGAAAAGTTATTTCATTTTACTCTTTAGACAACGACCATGAGCGCAATCGAGCAAGCAGCACCAACGGCGTCAGAATATATTGTCCATCACCTTGGACATTTTTCTACCCACCATCAAGATAAAATCGTTGATTTTTCTCTCTTCAACCTCGACACCATTTTTTGGTCCGTGTTTTGCGGCATCGTCGGCAGCTTCGTGCTGTGGTTGGCGGCGCGTAAAGCCACCTCCGGTGTGCCAGGCCGCTTCCAAGCTGCGGTCGAGATTTTGGTCGAGATGGTCGAAGAGCAATCGAAAGGCATCGTCCATGGCGACCGCAGCTTCATCGCTCCATTGGCACTGACTGTCTTTGTCTGGGTCGCCCTGATGAATTCGCTCGATTTCTTGCCGGTCGATTTATTTTCCGGTGCCTTCCGTTTCCTGGTGTATTTGGGCGTTGCGCCGGAATCACTGGCTGACATGCACCACCGTGTGGTACCGACGGCCGATTTGAACGGCACACTCGGCATCGCCCTCGGCGTATTTGCACTGATGCTCTATTACAGCGTTAAAATCAAAGGTTTCGGCGGCTTCTTGCACGAATTGGTGGCAGCACCGTTCGGCATCAAGATGGCACCATTCAACTTGATTTTGCAATTGATTGAATTCGCGGCAAAGACGGTTTCCCTTGGGATGCGGTTGTTCGGTAACATGTTTGCCGGCGAATTGTTGTTCCTGTTGATCGCTTTGTTAGGTTCGATGGCAACTGTGTTCGGTGTCTTCGGTCACCTGGTGGCCGGTACCGTCTGGGCAATTTTCCATATTCTGATTGTATTCCTGCAAGCGTTCATTTTCATGATGCTGACCCTGGTCTACATCGGTCAAGCTCATGAACACCATTGATGGCGCAGGGTTGTAAAGTTTTGGTTTGGTTTTAATTTTTTTAGTTTTAGTTTTAATCTTAGTTTTAGCTTTTTATTATTTTTAACTTTTAAGGAAATGTCATGACTGATTTATCTTTTGTTGCTTTGGCTTGCGGTTTGATCATCGGTTTGGGCGCAATCGGCGCTTGTATCGGTATCGCTATCATGGGTGGCAAATACCTGGAAGCGTCTGCTCGTCAACCTGAATTGATGAACACATTGCAAACTAAAATGTTCCTGTTGGCTGGTTTGATCGATGCTGCGTTCCTGATCGGTGTTGGTATCGCTATGTTGTTTGCATTCGCTAACCCGTTTGTTGCCAAATAAGTCGTTTTTCCTTCTCCTGCCGGAAGCGTGCTGCTTCCGGCTTGAACCATTTAGATAAGGAATTACCGTGAACTTAAACTCAACATTGTTTGTTCAGTTCGGTGTTTTCTTCATCTTGGCATTGTTCACAATGAAATTTGTGTGGCCGCCACTGATGAACGCGCTCGATGAGCGCGCCAAGAAGATCGCCGACGGACTGGCAGCCGCCGACCGTGGCCGTGCAGAAATGCAAGCTGTCGAAAAGCGTGTACAAGCCGAATTGGCCGGTGCCCGTGATGAAGGTCAGAAACGTATCATCGACGCCGAAAAACGCGCCCAAATGATCATTGACGAAGCCAAAAATACGGCTTCGACAGAAGCGGCTCGTATTCTTGCTCAAGCTCAAGCTGATGCAGAGAATCAAGTAACCAAAGCACGTGAAACTTTGCGTGATCAAGTTGCTACTCTGGCAGTCAAAGGTGCAGAACAAATTCTCAAACGTGAAGTCAATGCATCCGCTCATGCCGATCTGTTGAATCAACTGAAAACCGAGCTGTAATTATGGCCGAACTCGCAACGATCGCTCGTCCTTACGCAGAAGCGCTGTTTCGTGTTGCCCAAACCGGTGACCTGTCCGCTTGGTCGGACTTGGTTGCCGAGCTGGCATACGTTGGTGCGCATCCCGATGTACAAGCTCTTGCACACAACCCGAAAATCTCGGCTGCTGTTAAAGCTGAGATCGTGCTGTCTGCGCTCAAATCTCCAGTCACCGCCGAAGCGAAGAATTTCATCGCCACGCTGGCTGATTATGAACGCCTGACTGTGTTGCCCGAAATCGCCTTTCAATTTCATGCTCTGAAAAACGCCTATGACGGCGCCGCAGATGCAGAAGTGACCAGCGCTTTTGACTTATCGGCAGCACAGCTGAGCGAACTGGCGGCAACGCTGGAACATAAATTTGGCCGCAAATTGCGCCCAACCGTGAAAGTCGATCCGACTTTGATCGGTGGTGTACGCATCGTGGTTGGTGATCAGGTGCTCGACACGTCGGTACGCGCCAAGCTGCAGAAAATGCACGTGGCCCTGACCGCGTAAGAACGACAACAATATTAGGAGTTAGTATGCAACTCAACCCATCTGAAATCAGTGAGTTGATCAAGAGCCGGATTCAAGGCCTTGGCGACACCGCTGAAATTCGTAATCAAGGTACGGTTATCTCCGTTACCGACGGTATCTGCCGCATTCACGGTCTGTCTGACGCGATGCAAGGTGAGATGCTGGAATTCCCAGGCAATACATTCGGTCTGGCATTGAATTTGGAACGTGATTCCGTCGGCGCCGTTATTCTCGGTGACTACGAACACATTTCCGAAGGCGATACCGTCAAATGTACTGGCCGTATTCTCGAAGTGCCAATCGGCCCTGAACTGCGCGGTCGCGTCGTCAATGCGCTCGGTCAGCCTATCGATGGCAAAGGCCCGATCAATGCCAAGTTGTCGGCACCGATCGAAAAAATCGCGCCGGGCGTCATCGCCCGTCAATCGGTTTCCGAACCACTGCAAACCGGTATCAAATCCATCGATGCGATGGTTCCGGTCGGCCGCGGTCAACGCGAACTGATCATTGGCGATCGTCAAACTGGTAAGACCGCTGTCGCGATCGATGCCGTGATCAGCCAAAAAGGCCAGAACGTAACATGTATCTATGTTGCTATCGGTCAAAAAGCTTCTTCAGTTAAAAACGTTGTGCGTTCGCTCGAAGCCCATGGCGCGATGGAATACACAATCGTCGTCGCAGCAACTGCTGCTGAATCGGCTGCGATGCAATATGTTTCGGCTTACTCCGGTTGCGCCATGGGCGAATACTTCCGTGACCGCGGCGAAGATGCACTGATCATCTATGATGATTTGTCTAAACAAGCTGTTGCTTACCGTCAAGTATCGCTCTTGCTGCGCCGTCCACCAGGCCGTGAAGCCTATCCTGGCGACGTGTTCTATTTGCACTCGCGTTTGCTCGAACGTGCAGCACGCGTCAATCCTGCGTATGTTGAGAAGTTCACCAACGGTGCCGTTAAAGGCAAAACCGGTTCGCTGACTGCTCTGCCTATCATCGAAACTCAAGCCGGTGACGTCTCCGCTTTCGTTCCGACCAATGTGATTTCGATCACTGATGGTCAGATCTTCTTGGAAACATCGTTGTTCAACGCCGGTATCCGTCCTGCGATCAATGCCGGTATCTCGGTATCGCGCGTCGGTGGTGCTGCTCAAACCAAGGTTATCAAGAATCTGTCCGGCGGTATTCGTACCGATTTGGCGCAGTATCGTGAATTGGCTGCGTTTGCGCAATTTGCCTCGGATCTCGATGAAGCAACGCGTAAGCAGCTCGACCGCGGTGCCCGTGTGACTGAATTGTTGAAACAAGCGCAATACGCGCCATTGTCCATCTCTTTGATGGCAGTGACTTTGTTCTCGGTGAACAAAGGCTTCCTCGATGATGTACCTGTCAAGCAAGTATTGGCTTTCGAAGCTGGCGTACACGACTTCATGAAAACCAGCCATGCGGCTTTGTTGCAAAAGATCGAAGAAACCAAGCAACTCGACAAAGATGGCGAAGCTGCCATGTCTGCCGCGATTGCTGATTTCAAAAAATCCGGCGCCTATTAATTTACTGTAGCTAGAAGGAGTCCACTCATGGCTGCAGGCAAAGAAATACGTGGCAAGATTAAAAGCGTAGAAAATACGAAGAAAATTACTAAGGCGATGGAAATGGTCGCCGCATCCAAAATGCGTAAAGCGCAAGAGCGGATGCGTGCGGCTCGTCCCTATAGTGAAAAAATTCGCAATATCGCTGCAAACTTGTCACAAGCCAATCCAGAGTACACGCATCCTTTTATGGTTCAACAAGATCAGGCCAAGAAAGTTGGCTTGATCGTTGTGACGACAGATAAAGGTTTGTGCGGTGGCTTGAACACCAACGTTTTACGTTTGGTCACCAACAAAATGCGTGAACTTGAAGGCAAGGGTTCAAAGGTAGAAGCAGTCGCCATAGGTAACAAGGGTTTGGGTTTTCTCAACCGCATCGGCGCTGCCGTGGTAGCGCATGCGGTACAGCTGGGCGACACGCCGCATCTCGATAAATTGATCGGGCCGGTGAAATTGTTGCTTGATGCTTATCAGGAAGGCAAACTCGACGCGGTTTATCTCAGTTACACGAAGTTTGTTAACACCATGAAGCAAGAACCGGTGATCGAGCAGTTACTGCCTCTGACATCGGATCGCCTGGCTACCGACAAGTCATCCCATACTTGGGATTACCTGTACGAGCCGGATGCCAATACGGTGATTGATGAATTGCTCATACGCTATGTCGAAGCATTGATTTTCCAAGCAGTAGCGGAAAACATGGCTTCTGAACAATCGGCACGTATGGTCGCGATGAAATCAGCGAGTGATAACGCAGGTAGCGTCATTGGTGAGTTGAAACTGGTTTATAACAAAACCCGTCAAGCCGCCATTACCAAAGAGCTCTCCGAGATCGTCGCCGGCGCGGCAGCGGTCTAAACTGAATATTAATTATTGAAGGAACGAACATGGCTAATGGCAAAATCGTTCAGTGTATCGGCGCAGTGGTGGACGTTGAGTTCCCACGTGACGCGATGCCTAAGATTTACGATGCCTTGAAAATGGAAGGCTCCGAGCTGACTTTGGAAGTCCAACAGCAATTGGGTGACGGCATCGTCCGTACGATTGCTCTCGGTACTTCCGATGGTTTGCGTCGTGGCATGATCATCAGCAACACAGGCAAACCTATCATGGTACCAACCGGCAAAGCAACGCTCGGTCGTATCATGGACGTACTCGGTAACCCTATCGATGAATGCGGTCCGGTCAGCCACGAGCAGACTGCTTCGATCCACCGTAAAGCTCCGGCTTACGATGAACTGTCGCCATCGCAAGAGTTGTTGGAAACTGGTATCAAGGTGATTGATCTGGTTTGCCCGTTCGCTAAAGGCGGTAAAGTCGGTTTGTTCGGTGGTGCTGGTGTTGGTAAAACTGTCAACATGATGGAACTGATCAATAACATCGCCAAAGCCCACAGCGGTTTGTCGGTGTTTGCCGGTGTTGGTGAACGTACTCGTGAAGGCAATGACTTCTATCACGAAATGGCTGATGCAAAAGTAGTTGATCTGGAAAATCCGGAAAACTCTAAAGTTGCCATGGTCTACGGTCAAATGAACGAACCGCCGGGTAACCGTCTGCGCGTTGCTCTGACTGGTTTGACGATCGCTGAAGGTTTCCGTGACGAAGGTAAAGACGTCTTGTTCTTCGTCGACAACATCTATCGCTACACACTGGCCGGTACCGAAGTGTCGGCCTTGTTGGGTCGTATGCCTTCCGCAGTTGGTTATCAACCGACCTTGGCGGAAGAAATGGGCCGTTTGCAAGAACGTATCACATCGACTAAAACCGGTTCGATCACCTCGATTCAAGCCGTGTATGTTCCTGCCGATGATTTGACCGATCCTTCGCCTGCTACCACCTTCGCCCATTTGGATTCGACCGTTGTTCTGAGTCGTGACATCGCTTCGCTTGGTATCTATCCTGCGGTTGATCCGCTCGATTCGACTTCGCGTCAGCTCGATCCTTTGGTTGTTGGTCAAGAGCATTACGAAACTGCCCGCGCTGTGCAAGGTACTTTGCAGCGTTATAAAGAATTGCGCGACATTATCGCGATTCTCGGCATGGACGAATTGGCACCGGAAGATAAGTTGCTGGTTGCTCGTGCACGTAAGATGCAGCGTTTCTTGTCTCAGCCATTCCACGTTGCTGAAGTATTTACCGGTTCACCAGGTAAATACGTTTCGCTCAAAGATACGATCAAGGGTTTCAAAATGATCGCTTCCGGCGAACTCGATCACCTGCCGGAACAAGCGTTCTACATGGTAGGTACTATCGATGAAGCAATCGAAAAAGCGAAAAAACTGGCTGCTTAATTCTTAAGCACCGACGCGGCGTCGTTCGTAAGCGGATGACGCCTGCTGGCTTTTTCAAGCGAAATAAAAAGGGTCCAACATGGCACACACTATTCACGTTGACGTGGTTTCTGCAGAAGAGTTGATCTTTTCCGGTGAAGCCGAATTCGTCGCGTTGCCGGGTGAGGCTGGTGAATTGGGTATCTATCCAAAACATACACCACTGATTACCCGTATCAAACCGGGTGCGGTGCGCATCAAGCTCGTCGGTAAGACTGAAGAAGAATTTGTCTTCGTCGCCGGTGGTTTGCTTGAAGTGCAGCCAGGTACAGTGACAGTTTTGGCTGATACCGCGATTCGCGGTCACGATCTGGATGAAGCCAAAGCGAACGAAGCCAAGAAATTGGCCGAGCAAGCGCTGGTCAATCACGAATCCAAAATCGACTATGCGCAAGCACAAATCGAATTGGCTACGGCGATCGCCCAACTGGCAGCAATACAGAAACTGCGTCAAAAGCGTTAAGTTTCAACGGCTGTTGCTTCCGCGTGGAGGATAAACGGCTTGGCAGTACAATGAAAAGGCAGCTCAGGCTGCCTTTTCGCTTTTTTCGATACCCAGGTTTTTTGAAAGGCCATCATCATGAGCCATGCCGAACAATATCGCGCTTTATCCGGATTGCAACTGCTAGATAGCGCGGCCGCCGCAACATCGAAGCTTGCCAAAGCCGAAGCCAAATTACAAGTGCAAGAGCTGGCGCGGCAGATTGCCGAGCTACAGAACCTGTTTGCGGCCCAGCACGGCCCGAAGTTGCTGATTGTGTTGCAAGGTATGGATACCTCCGGCAAAGATGGCACGGTCAAAGGTGTATTCGGTGAGATTCATCCGCTCGGCGCTCGTACCGTTGCCTTTAAGGCACCGAGTGCCAGCGAAAAAGATCATGATTTTCTTTGGCGCATACATCAAAACGTGCCGGCCAAAGGAGAAATCGTGATTTTTAACCGCAGCCACTACGAAGATGTGTTGATCAGCAAAGTACATGGCTGGATCGATGAGGCCGAATGCCAGCGGCGCTACGCCCATATCCGCGAGTTTGAACGCATGCTGAGTGAAACCGGGACGATCGTTCTGAAGTTCTTCCTGCATATCTCGAAAGCAGAGCAAAAGCTGCGCATAGAAGAACGTCTGCGCGATCCCGACAAGCAATGGAAGTTCGACCCGCAAGACATCGCTGAGCGTGCGCACTGGGATGCCTATCAACAAGCTTATACACAGGCGATCGTCAATACCGACAGCATCACCGCTCCTTGGTACGTGATTCCAGCCGATTCCAAGACTCAGCGCAACCTGGCGATTGCCAGCATTGTGCTCGACAAACTGGAAAGCTTGCAACTTAGCTATCCGGCGTTGAACCCGGCTTATACCAGCATACAGGTAGTGTGAACGGCTTTGTGACGCCGCACATACATCTGCAAAGCCAGCACTGACGCCATTTTCACCCGATATTTTCTGTAGGAAACAGCGCTTAAAAAAACCAGCCGACCTTACTTATGCACAAGCTGTCAAGAAAAATATTAGTCGAAAAAATTGATTAATTTCATGTGTGTGTCAAATTAATCAATTGATTCAATGACTTACAAGTGTTTATTGTTAACTGAAATGAATAATTCGAGGTAAACCTCAAAATCCGAAAATCTATCCACAAAGTTATCCACAGTTGTTCTGGGTAAATAAGCTTGCTTGCCGTGTGCTTGTGCAAGATCAGATGCTGATCGCAGCAGCTTCGGCGATAATGTCAGATATTCCGAAAATACCGATGCTTGAGCCGGCCATCGCAAACCACACTGTCTTACTGAAAGCCAACATGTCTGATCAATTTGCTCCACTGAAAAACGATACCTTCATCAAAGCGCTGTTACGTCAAGAAACGGATTACACCCCGTTATGGTTGATGCGGCAAGCCGGCCGTTATTTGCCCGAATACCGGGCCAGTCGTAAAACGGCGGGATCATTTCTGAGTTTGGCTAAAAATCCGGCATTTGCCACCGAAGTCACCTTGCAGCCGATAGACCGTTACGATCTTGATGCCGCGATTTTGTTTTCCGATATCCTCACCGTGCCCGATGCCATGGGCTTGGGCTTATACTTTGAGGAAGGCGAAGGGCCGAAGTTTGAGCGACCTTTGCAAAATGAGAAAGATGTATTGGCGCTCAAAGTGCCCGAGCCAGGCAGTTTGCAATATGTGTTTGATGCTGTAACGCAAATTCGTCACGCCCTCGATGGCCGGGTACCCCTGATAGGCTTCTCAGGCAGCCCGTGGACGCTGGCTTGCTACATGGTGGAGGGGCAGGGTTCGCGCGAGTTCCATAAGGTCAAGACCATGCTGTATCAGCGTCCAGATTTGATGCATCACATCTTGCGCACCAATGCCGATGCCGTGGCAGCCTACCTGAATGCACAGATCGATGCCGGTGCTCAAGCGGTCATGATTTTCGATAGCTGGGGCGGTGCCTTGGCCGATGCCGCTTACCAAGAGTTTTCCTTGGCCTACATGCGGGACATCATCAATGCTTTGCAAAAAGAAAAAAATGGTCAGCGCATTCCGGCAATCGTCTTCACCAAAGGCGGTGGCTTGTGGCTAGAACAGATCGCCGCTATTGGCGCGGATGCTGTTGGTTTGGACTGGACCGTCAATTTGGGCCAGGCGCGCGCCCGAGTGGGTCAAAAAGTTGCCTTGCAAGGCAATTTGGATCCGGCTATCCTGTTCGCTGATCCCGCACAAATTCGTGCCGAAGTCATCAAAACTTTAGATAGCTACGGCACACCGGCAGTCGGCGAAGGCCATGTATTTAATCTTGGCCATGGTATTTCGCAATTTACCTCACCGGATGCTGTGACTGCCTTGGTGCAAGCTGTGCATGAACACAGCCGGCTGTTGCGTCAGGCCGAGCGCTGATATCTGCTGAGCATAATGAGTGCAAGGGCTGGCCGTGGCGATGCTGGTGCGCCAAAGCTAGCCCGGCAGGCGCGCGCTGGGAAAGTCTCATGCTGCTAAGCAAAACGACGTGCCCATGCGCCTTTGCAGCCAGAATGAGGTGAAAAACCATGCTGTCGTATCACAATTTATTGCACTTGCTTAAACGTTCTGTGTTACTTATGCACAAAATCAGGGCATCGTGAAATAAGTTTAAAAATAAAAACGCAATTTTTTTAAGATTTTCTAAGCCTTTGATTTTAAACAGATAAATTATCTGCGTAGAGATTGAGCAAATCGCCTGAACCCGCATAGCCACTGGCAAAAACCGATGTCAATAGACCTTTCTCCACAAAGTTATCCACAGAAATTGTGGACAACTCGAAAACTGTTAATGAAATCAACAGTTAGCGGCATATTTGACGAAAAAAACTAAGTTGTGGCTACACTTTTTCTGCGTATCGCCCTCGATACCCCCCTTGACACGCTGTTCGATTACCGCTGGATAGCGCCGCTGGAAGTTGATAGCGAGCAAGAAAGTCCATTGCCGCAAGTCGGGCAACTGGCGCTGGTCCCATTTGGCAGCCAAAAAATGGTCGGGCTGATCGTCGCGCTGGCCACCAGCACGGCTGTGCCGGAAGATAAACTGCGCGATGTCTTGGCGGTGCGTAGCAGCCTCGCAGCGCTCGATGCCAACTGGATGGCTTTGGTGCAATTTGCTGCCGAGTATTATCAACGCCCGCTCGGCGAGGTCGCCTTGCCGGCTTTGCCCAAGAATATCAAAGCCGCCACCACGTTGGCGCTCGATAAGGGATTGAAGCGATTGGCGAAACGACCTTTGCAAAGCGATGCTGCTGCGCATGGTGCGGCCTCACTCAACGATGAGCAGCGCGCCGCCGTCAGCGCGATCACCGGCACGCCTGGTTTCTCCACACATCTGCTGTTTGGCGTTACCGGCAGCGGTAAAACCGAAGTGTATTTGCATGCGGCAGCGGCAATACTGGCCGCTTCTGAGCGCGCCCAAGTCTTGATTCTGGTTCCGGAAATCAACCTTACCCCACAATTCGAGGCCCATATTCGCGCCCGTTTTCCTGGCCTGCACTTGGCGACCTTGCACAGTGGCATGGCCGAAGGCGCGCGCTCGGATAACTGGCTCGCCGCCCACCTCGGGCGGGCGCGGATAGTCCTCGGTACCCGTCTGGCGATGTTGGCATCCTTACCCGACTTGAAATTGATCATCGTTGATGAAGAGCATGACCCTTCTTATAAGCAACAGGAAGGCTTACGCTATTCGGCACGCGATTTAGCGATTTGGCGTGGCCACCGGGCCGGCATTGCGGTGGTGCTCGGCTCGGCCACGCCTTCGCTGGAGAGTTGGCAGGCGGTGCAAAGTGGTCGTTATCGCTTATCGGAACTGTCGCAGCGCGCCGTTGCCGCGGCCGTGTTGCCTATCATCCGCATGGTGAACTTGGAGCGAGAAAAGCCGGTGCAAGGATTGACGCCACGTGTTACTGCGTCGATACGCTTACGTCTTGACAAGGGTGAGCAATCACTCCTGTTTTTAAATCGACGCGGTTATGCACCGGTGCTGGCCTGTGACGCTTGCGGCTGGCTGAGTAACTGCACGCGCTGTACCGCCAATTTGGTCTTACACAAAGGCGAGCATCGCCTGCGTTGCCATCACTGTGGACTCGAGCAAAGAATCCCGCGCGCCTGCCCAACTTGTGGCAATGTTGATTTACAGCCACTAGGTCGCGGCACCCAACGCTTGGAAGAAAGCCTGGCTGAAATTTTCCCAGAAGCACGGGTCTTGCGCATCGATGCCGATTCCACGCGGCTGAAAGGCAGTGCCGCCGCCGCCTTTAATTTAGTGCATGACGGTAGTATCGATATCTTGATCGGCACCCAGATGGTTGCTAAAGGGCATGATTTTAAACGGCTGACGCTGGTGGCGGCGCTCAATCCTGATGCCGCCTTGTTTTCCCAAGACTACCGCGCCGCCGAGCGCTTATTCGCGCAACTGATGCAAGTTTCCGGGCGCGCCGGGCGCACTGCCCAAAATACCGATGGCAATGCGGCCGAAGTCTTGGTGCAGACGCGTTATCCCGACCATCCGCTCTACCACGCCTTGATTGGCCACAATTACCGCAGCTTTGCCGCCGACATGTTGCAAGAGCGTAGGCAAGCGGAATTGCCACCGTTTATGTATCAAGCTTTATTGCGCGCCGAAGCCAGAGAATTAGCCTTGGCATTAGAGTTTTTGCAGCAAGCAGCGGTTTGTCTCGAGCATCCTGGCATTAGCATCCATGACCCGATTCCGATGACGATGATGCGGGTCGCCAATGTGGAGCGTGCGCAACTATTGATCGAGTCGGTCTCACGACCGGCTTTACAAGCCTTCGCCAAAGCCTGGATTATCGCCATGCGCGCGCTGAAAAGCCGCGTTAAATGGTCATTGGAAATAGATCCGGTCGATATTTGAAGCTTAGTCTGCCGCCAAACTGGCACGCCCGTGATTGATATGTATCCATAACAGCATAGGCAAGGCAGCTCCGGGCAACCAGTGCGCGTACGACCAGATTGAGCGGCTCAGTTCCCTGGCAAAGTAATCGAGGCCATAGCCGCTGACCGCCAAACACAGCAAGACAGCGATCATGCACAGCCCACTGCTGCGGTTACGGCCGGCACGGTAGGCCCGGCGCATATGGGCAAACAGCAAAGCGCCGAGCAGAAAGCTGGCCGGGATTTGCAAGGCCCCATGTACTTGCATGGACCAGTGTTCGAGCGGATGAATCAGCTCACCAAACTCGCCGACCCGACGTAATTTGAAATGCGCGATCACCCACGCCATGCCACTGCAGTATAAGGAGGCGATGAGGCCATACAGCGCGCGACGGTGCCAGCGTTCCAGCTTGAATTGCAAAAGCATGCCTGATGGCAAGGTATGGTGCTGCAGACGATGTGGTTTGGTGGGCATGAGAGGTTCGCAAGAGCAATGAGTAGAGATTATAGGAGCTTCCGCCTCACAGTAAGCTAAATTGGCTGCCGCTCAGGCTCCTAGCCGTAAATCGCGTACCCCAAATGAACTCAGTAGAGTATGTGGTGACTCTGATATGTTTCTGCATCTCTATTTTTGCATCGGAAAAAGCTTCTATTGTTATAAGTGCATTAGACATCGTCGCAATACTAGCTTTTGTGCAAAATTGCTGGAGGAGCATCATTCTCTTGGCCGTTTACAAAAAGTTTGATGTAAAGTGTTGAGAAGTTTATAACATCACTATTTTGATGTTATTGGTGGAAAATTGCGGAAGAAAACATGAGCGGCGATATAGGGTCTGAATCCGTGGCAAAGGTCGTTTTGCCAGGAGAAACAAAAAATACTGCCGAAGTTTTTATTGAGGCAACATTAATCAAAAAGTTGAATCTTGCCGATTATCAAAATGCGGTCCCGCTATTGCGTGAACTGCTCATTGTTAACGATACGCTCTTCCCGCTAAACGAGCTCACGCTCACAATAACTTCTGAACCCGCATTCATTAAAACGAAATCGTGGCGCTTGGATGCAATCAACGAAAGCCAGCAGTATCGTATTCCTAATTTAGACGTTGAACTTGAAGGCGTGTTATTAGTACGTTTGACCGAGGCCGAAATAGCACATGTCACCTTTACGTTGAATAAAACGGGTAGCGCTGAAATTATTTGTCAGCATCAGGTTGAGGTTGAACTGTTACCCCGTAACCAATGGGGTGGCATTTCACATTTACCAGATATGGTGGCTGCCTTTGTGCAACCAAATGAACCAGCCATTGAGCGCTTATTGAAGCAAACTGCCGAGGTGTTGCATCATAACGGGAAAAACCGCGCACTTAACGGATATAACGGTGGAGCCAAACGCGCTTGGGAGCTTGCGTCTGCTATCTGGACTGCTGTTGCTGGAATGGGTATAGATTACGCACTTCCACCAGCAAGTTTTGAGCACAAAGGTCAAAAAATTCGTGGGTCTGGCCAAATCGCCGAATCAGGCTTAGGCACCTGTCTTGATCTTTCACTTCTTTTTTGCTCTGCCCTAGAACAATGCGGTTTGAATCCTATTCTCGTTTTTACTCAAGGCCATGCGTTCGCCGGGGTATGGCTCAAGAATGAAGAATTTTCTACCGTAGTAGTGGATGACATTACCGCATTACGCAAACGCGTTAAATTAAAAGAGCTGGTACTGTTCGAGACTACGCTGCTTACTCACCGACCTTGTCCTACCTTTAGCCATGCGATTGAAGTAGGGACGCAGCAGATATCCGAAGAGGTGGAACAGTGCTTTGAACTGAGTGTTGACATTCGGCGAGCAAGACTTCAACGTATCAAACCACTGTCAAGTGCCGAATTGCCAAAAATATCAGAGGTCATCAACCCGTCTGAAAAAGATCAGTCAACGTTTGAGGAGGCACCGGACCTTCCTGACGATCCTGAAACTGATGGTGAGCGGGAGGACAAGGGGCAAGCTGAGAATCGGCTGATCAGATGGCAGCGTAAGCTTCTCGATCTGTCCATGCGTAACAATTTATTGAATTTCCACCCAGGTAAAAAAGCAATACGACTCGATGCTCCCGATCCTGGCTTACTCGAAGACCTGTTAGCGGAAGGCCATTCCTTAAAGCTGATGCCACGCCCAGCGTTGATGGATGGTAATGATCCACGGGACCAAGTTATTCACGAGGCAAGAACCAGAGAAGATGTACGCCGAGAGCACGCTCTGGATGCACTGAAACGTAAGGAAATTTTTGTCAGTATTGAAGACGCTGAACTTGAGTCGCGATTAGTAGAGCTTTACCGGACGTCACGAACAAATCTTCAGGAGGGTGGTTCAAATACGCTTTACTTAGCGTTAGGATTCTTGTCATGGACACGCGAAAACAAGGATGACAAAACTCTTCGTGCTCCGCTGATTCTTGTTCCCGTTACTTTGAATCGTAAAAGTGTTCGGTCCGGATTTACGTTAACACTTCACGATGATGAGCCTTGTTTTAATCCGACCTTGATAGAAATGCTAAGGCAAGATTATGAACTTAGTCTGAGCATCGGCGAAGGTGAGTTACCCAAGGATAAAAGCGGTCTTGATGTATCCAAAATTTGGAACACGGTTTCGGCTGCGATTAAGAACATCAAAGGATGGGAAGTCGTTGAAGATGTGGTGTTGTCGACGTTTTCATTTGCCAAATATTTGATGTGGAAAGATTTGACTGAGCGAACAGAACAGCTAAAACAAAATGCGGTAGTCCGTCATTTGATTGATACGCCGCGAGAGTCTTATCCACGCGGAGTGCCGTTTCCAAATCCTCGATATTTGGATAGAGAGTATCCGCCGCAACAAACGTTTTGTCCCCTACCCGCTGATTCCTCCCAGTTGTCGGCAGTCATGGCAGCTAGTCGCGGAAAAGATTTTGTGTTGATTGGACCACCAGGTACAGGGAAAAGCCAGACTATTGCGAATCTCATCGCTCAATGCTTGGCTGAAAATAAACGGGTTCTTTTCGTTTCGGAAAAAATAGCGGCACTGGATGTGGTCTACCGGCGCTTGCGTGATGTCGGTCTTGGCGATTTTTGTCTCGAGATGCATTCAAGCAAAGCAAAAAAATTGGATGTCTTAAACCAACTCAAAAAGTCGTGGGATGCGAAAGGTAACAGCAACGCGGATGTTTGGAAGGAAGAGGCGTCACGACTTCAGTTGTTGCGCGAATGTCTTAATGCCTATGTCGAGCGCCTTCATCATCGTCATCGCAATGGCCTAAGTCCTTACGATGCAATGGGGCGTATTGGGGCTGGACGCGATGTTGCCGTGCTTGGCATGTCTTGGCCATCTGCTGATGCGCACGACGTCGCTTCCTTAAACGAACTGCTCGAACTAGCCGAGCGACTTGATGTGAATGCCAAGGAAATTGGCAGCAATTTACTTATGCAACATCCGCTAGGGCAAATAGCCCATAGTGACTGGTCGCCCAATTGGCAACAAACCTTGATCGATGTGGCCCGAAAAACGATTCCTAAAGCGGACGCCTTGCAAAGTTCTGCGGATGCTTTCTGCACGACTATTGGGTTTTCTTCTTTGGGTCTGACAAAAAATGCCAGACATGCTCTTGCTGTTTTGTCGACACTTTTTTCTGCAGCAGCAGGCCGCGATTGGCGCTTCGCTCTTCATTCCGATGCGCGTCGTCTGGTAAGTTCGATGCAAGTAGCATTAAAGCTAGTCGCTAGCCATAGGAGCATCACCGACAATTTGTCAGCACCTTGGTCTACACAAACGATCGCCGGTGTGAATAAAGGTTTGCAACTGCTTGAAAAAACAAGCATCTTGAAATCGCAACTTTCAACAACTTGGTCTAAATCCGTTGTAGATAACCTCACAGCGGGTATTTGCTTATTAGCAAGTTATAGTGAAACCAAGCTCAAGCTTTCTGTCTCCTACCGAGACGACGCGACCGAGCTGGACGCCGATCAATTACAACGTGATTGGGCGGCGGCGGAAGCTTCATTTTGGCCAACAAGTTGGTTACGCAAACGGGCAATACAGCAGACAATGCTTGCATACGTCAGCAAAGGTCAAAAACCGCAATTTACTTCTGATATCAAATGCTTGATTGAGTTACAGTCTTTAAGGGTAAAACTAGCTAAGTTTGATAGCCTGAGTTTATCGACCGATCAAATTTGGAGTGGCTTAAAAACGCAACAAGACGATTTAAAGGCTGCACTCGCATTTCAGACCGTACTAGATTGTGCACACAAGAACGTAACCTGGGAAGACCAGGGTTTCGATTCCATCGACGAGGGGCGATGTGGCGGTACGATGAGAACCGATTTAATGCGCGCACGTGACCTTGTACACATTAACAATGAATTCACCCCTCTCGCCGCATTGACCTCGCTTAGTCAAAGCATGTGGTTAGGTCATGAAACTCATATTGACACTTGCAACACTGGACTTAGGTTCCAAGAGGCTTTGATCCAAGCAAAAGCTGGTCGCACGTGGTTGAAAACTAATCTCAACGCTGTCGCAGACGGTAGCTGTGGCTCCGAGATGTTGCTTGATCTGAATAACATGAATGCGCTCTTGGATATTGAGTATGAGCTCGCTTCATATGATGAACTTCGGGCAGCGACTCATGGTGTATGGAACGGTCTGAAGAGTCAGCCAGAGGAGATTGACAGTGCAACGAAATTCCATGCCTCATTAGCTTCAGTCTTATCTGACCTGGCAAGCACGCCGGACGAGCTTGTTACCATCAAGGCTGCATTGAACCGCTTACTTGGCGATGGTAACGACCTCTTAGCGCCTGCTGGACCAGTTTCCCTAGCCGGTGGTAACTACGTTGCGGCCCATCAATCGTTACTACAGTCGACGGATAGCTTAGGGCAATTGAGCGGGATTTCTCAAGAAACTCCTTCGAGTTTTCAGCTACTTACGCCGGCACGCTTAGTTATGGCGTGCCAAGATATGATCGCGGCAGAACCACGTTTGCGAGCGTGGTGTGCATGGCGCAAAGTCCGTGACGAGGCTTCGTTAGTTGGCATGGGTGTGATAGCCGAGGCAATTGAGAATGGGGGCGTACTGCCTGGCCTTGTCCGGGAAGCTTTTGAAACCAACTATTGCCGCTGGTGGCTGAACGCAGTCGTGGACGATGACAATGTGCTACGTAATTTTGTCTCTGTTGAGCACGAAAAGCGAATCAAGAATTTTCAAGAACTGGACGATCGGTTCACTGAACTGACACAAGCGTGGGTACGCGCTCGACTATGCGCTGAATTACCTGATCAAGAAGCGGTAGAAAGAAATTCTGAATGGGGCGTTCTTCGTCACGAAATGCAAAAGAAAGCACGTCATTTGCCATTGCGTGAGCTGGTTGGACGCGTTTCTTCCGCGATGGCTCAACTCACCCCGTGCATGCTAATGAGCCCTTTATCGATCGCGCAGTATCTTTCTGCAGATTCAGCGCTTTTTGACTTGGTCGTCTTTGATGAAGCATCACAAATTACAGTGTGGGATGCGATCGGTGCAATAGCGCGCGGCAAGCAAACCGTTATGGTTGGCGATCCTAAGCAGCTTCCGCCAACTAACTTCTTTGACCGTGCGGAGTCTGATTTGGACGACGAAGACGTTGAAGGTGATTTAGAAAGTATTCTTGATGAATGTCTTGGTGCCAATTTACCGACAATTGACCTGTCTTGGCATTACAGAAGTCGGAGTGAAAGCTTAATCGCGTTTTCTAATCACCGCTATTACGGAGGGAGTTTAGTAACTTTCCCGTCGCCGGTAACCGATGATCGTGCCGTCAATTTTCACTACATTCCTAATGGGATTTATGAAAAAGGCGGGGCGCGTATCAATAAGCCTGAAGCCAAGGCGCTCGTAAAAGATATTACAGCTCGACTCAAACAACCTGGCTTTCGCGAGTCTGGTTTAACGATTGGAGTAGTAACCTTTAATACCGAACAACAACGCTTAATTGAAGATCTTTTGGATGATGAACGTCGCAAAGATCCTTCGATCGAACCCTATTTTTCTGAAACTGCGCTTGAGCCAGTATTTGTTAAAAATCTGGAAAGTGTTCAAGGTGACGAACGTGACATCATGTACTTTTCTATCACTTACGGCCCAACGCTGAGTGGAACAGTGTCAATGAACTTCGGACCAATGAACAAGCAAGGAGGGGAGCGAAGGCTGAACGTTGCCATCACTAGAGCGAGGCATGAACTACGTGTGTTCTCTAGCTTAAGGCCCGAACAAATGGACTTGTCACGTACACAGGCTGAAGGGGTGCGAGATCTGAAGCATTTCTTGCTGTTTGCTGAGCGTGGACCGAAAGCACTGGCAGAAGCCAATTCTGGCAGCGTTGGTGGGTATGAAAGCCCGTTCGAAAAATCCGTCGCCTTGGCGCTGGCGGCGAGAGGGTGGCGGGTCGAACCACAAATAGGCGTGTCGGCGTTCCGTATAGATTTAGGCATTGTCGATCCAGATGCCCCGGGATCGTACTTGGCCGGCATTGAATGTGACGGTGCGACCTATCATCGGTCTGCGACAGCGAAAGATCGTGACAAATTACGCGAGCAAGTGTTGCGTGGATTAGGTTGGGAGATTGTTCGGATTTGGTCGACAGACTGGTGGATAGACCCTGTCGTAACACTGGAAAAAGTCAATATTCGCCTGGAACATTTACTTACTGTATGCAGAGCACGCCGTTTAACAGAAGCAGATCGTGTTGAAAAACTGAACCTTGCTGCTGCGATCGTTGCTGAAAATTCGTTAGCTGCGACCTTGGAATTGAGTACTGATTTTTCTCATCTGGAAACGAAAACATCTGAGTTCAATACGGCTACAGCAGTGAGCGATGAGATACTTGCCGTACCCGCGATAAATGTAGCTGCTGTGCAGCCACCTGCGGCGGCGCGAGTGCTCTTTATTGAGGCAGATATTCGTGTTGAAGGGACCGCGGTGACGGCAGAAGTTTTTTTTGAAAAGAATTATGAGGTCACGCTTATTCAGATGATCAAAGACGTTGTTGCGGTGGAAGGTCCGATTAAAGATGAAGTCCTATCTCGTCGGATCGCCCGCGCACACGGCTGGCAACGAACCGGGGCACGTATTCATGAGCGTGTGACGAGTTTAGCTGCGCACCATCTTCACAGTACCCAGGAAGAGACAGACGTCTTTTTTTGGCACTCAACAGAACAGAAAAACACTATTGTGTTCCGTCGGCCAGATATGGATGTGACACGATCCGTTGATGAAATCGCGCTACCAGAGCTGGTTGCCCTGGCTCATGAATTGTCTTCCAGTGAGATGACCGGCGAAGATACCGTTCTCGCGATGGCACGCGAGATAGGCTTGTCAAAATTAAGAGCAACTTCACGGTTAAGGTTGGAGGTTGCTTGTCTTGAGGCGCAGCAGAGTCGTGGCATGTCAACTGCGTTAATCGATACCTTGTAAGCGCGATAGAACATGGCGTGTTTTGGCAATCGCGCCGGTTGGTTGATACATACGCTGACCAGCGATAAGTGCAAAGAACTTTTGCAGTAAAAATGTATTGCAGAGAGTCTCAAAGCAAAGAATGAGATGGTGTGGTTAACATCAGAGATGGCAAGCGAAATGCACTCAGAACGGACCTGCGTGTTACGCCAACAACTCAACAGCCTCATCCATTCCGGCGTGTTCGAAAGCGGGCGCAAAGTCCTTGAGTTCAGCTTGGGAGAGCCCGACGTCTGCCGTCAAGGCCACGTCACGCCACTGTTTAACGGCATCGACTACCTCAGCCAGCACGGCAGTGGCTGCGTGCGGCTTAAGCTGAAACCGTGCTGCCTGGCCCAATAGTTGCGCTAGCGAGGTAATTGGACCAGTGTCTTCGCTTAACCAAGTCTTCGACTCCCTGTCCTTTTCAGGAAACGGATTGAGATCAAAGGAGGGGGACAACTGCCATTGATTTTTGTCCACATACAAGAAACCAATATTTTGCAGATGGTCATCGACATTTGTAATCAGAAAATTGAAGACCAGCCGACGCCAGAGCTGTTGGGCTGAGGCAGTGAAATCGATGCATTTCGAACGCATCGCGTCTACGACTTCCGTGTAAGCGTGTTCTTCATTTCGGCTCGACTGCAGCAGCGCAGCCCCGGACATATAGGGGATGCGAGCTTGCTTCGATGTTCTGTCGAAACGACGAATGATCGCTACCGGAGCACCCTGAACCATCACAATACGTGCGTCTGCCGTGTCAATCCCCGCCAGCTTGGCCAAGCGCAGGGCAAGAACCTCTCCACGCGTGACACTGCGCGTGTCATTGACGCTAGGAAACTTCCCCAAAGCCAGTGTTCCGTCTTCATCAAGTACGCTGCATTTGGGGCGCATACCGCCTAACGAGGTACCTTTCCCCTGAAGATATGTGAGATCTTCAGCGGTCTCCTTGCTTAGTTCAACGGCTTGCGAGGCCGCCATCATTTTTTCGAGCTCCAGCAATGGCGGGGTAGCTCGCTTACCGTCCTCTACGTTGCGCAGCTTGGTCTGTGCCGCGGCGCGCAAGCGCAGTGCTCCGATACGGCTGAAATCATCTACGGCACAAAGATAGTCCACCGCCGTCAGCGCGGTGAGCGAAGGATTGAGTTTTCTTTTTTTGGCGTGAGCCCGCGCGATGAGGCGACGACCCCAGCTGTCCGGCTCCGTATCTGCCAGCGTAAGAAAAAAGCAGGAGTCGTCTTTGCTCGGGGCTCTGCGCAATTGGTAGCCTGGAACCCGGGATAAATCAGGGGAGACGTCAAATGCGACAGGGTTGTCCAGCCATTCTTCTTGGTAGGCGAACTGAGAGAACTCACGCTGGCCGTCTTTGACGTAAATGAGTTTACCAACAGGTAGGCCAGCTTGCCCCAAGCAAACGTCCAACTCAACTTTAGAGGCCGAGCCCGCATTGGCTCGTTTGTCAGTGCTCTTGGTAGCCATGGATAGTTTCAGTTTTATCTCAAATCACTCAAAACGCACCCGGCTCACGACGCCGGCGAGGGGTACGAATCCGTTGCGGGAGATTTTCGTCCATCAAGCTTAGTCCTACCGAATCCTGAGCTGTATCCATGAGCTGCTCGAACTTGTCGAGTTCACCAAATACCTGAAGCGCCCGGACAAAGTGTTGAAGGGCTGTGCCTGGCTGGCCATCTTCCATTCGCCGAACCGTATTGACCGAGGTGCCTATACGTTCAGCCAAGGCTTCCTGGGACAGCTGCCTGCGTCGGCGCGCCAAGCCTATGTTATAACCGACCCTACGCAAGGCTCGTTCAACAGGAAGTGGAACAGGACTACTTTTCATCATTTACCGACCCAATCAGAGCGCCTAAAGTCGTTTCACTTGCGCAGATAGCTGAGTATTTAGCGGCAACAATTTTCTGTCAAGTCTTACTTAATTTATCATCCATATTTGGATGATTAAATAATATAAGAAAGCATATTTGGTCTTTTATATTATTATTTTGACTTAATTTTCGAAATGCCAGTGCTGCCGGTAAAGCATGCGGTGCGTAGTCGCTTGGCAAATCGCTTAAAAGCTTACCCTCAGAGCACTGTCGCTTACTTGGTAAGTGCAATTTTGATCATGAGCGTGACGATTTATGCGCAAAACCGCAGCAGTGGCCCGAAGTCTGGGATAATCGCGCCATTCTCTCGTTCACCTTACCAGGCTTATCATGATCAAGCGCAAACCAGCACCGCCCGTTCTTTCTGCACCTGAACCATTTCAGGCCAAGACATTGAAGCGCAAACAATTTGCCAGCAACGGTGATGTGCATATCCAAGGTGATGTGACGATCACCACGCAGTTGACAGTAGGCGGCGATTTGTTGATAGACGGTGATTTGATCGCCGAAGAAGTGTATTGCCTGGGTAAATTGACCGTCACCGGCAATATCCAAGTGCAATCGCTGTACGTTGGCCACACGCTCGATGTCGGTGGCAATATCGACGTGGAATTCATGCTCAAGACCGGTTGCAGTGCCGAGTGGATGGCGCGCATGTTGGAACTCGACCAACGCAGAGCGGCGAAAGATGGCAGTCACTTCATGGATTTGCTGGCGCATCCGGCCATTCTGGCACGCCACGCTCACCACGATGTCTTCGGTGGCTTTGGCGATATCCAAGGACTCGGCTATTTATCGTGTACCGACCTCGATTGCCACGGCAATCTGCAACTCGATGATGATTTGGAAGCCGGCGAAGTACAGTTTATCGGCGGCCATTTGTCCGCCAGCGCGATTCATATCGAGGGCGACTGCAATTGCCAAGGTGAAGTATTCAGCGAATCTGACATCGCCGTGGCCGGCAGCTTGTTTGCCGGTGAAGTGATTTGCCAAGGAAATTTGTCCGCTGGCAGCATCGGTAGCCAAGGTGATATCAGCAGTTGGGGCACGCTGCGCGGCAAGGGCGAAATCAGCAGCTTGTATGGTGAAATCCATGTTGGCCGTTGGATTGCTACGGCTGGCAACTTGTATGCCGGAAAATTCATCAAGGCCGGTGAATCGGTGGTGGCAGAAAAAGGTATGGTCTGCGGTAAAGATTACGGTATTTTTGCCGGCTTTGCCGTGGCACGTTCGGAATGGGCGACTGGTGGCATGATTTCGGCCGATAGCAAACCACGTCTGATCTTGTCAGGCGAATTCGTGGCCGATAAAAAGCTGCGTCACATCGATGCCTTGGAAAAAAAGCGCAGTAAAGAACTCGACTGGGAAATCGCCCGTCGCGTTAAGCGCGAAGTGCAGGCTTAAGCCAGCGCAGCGGCTGCAACGGCGACCTCGGCTTGCCACTGGGCTGGAACGACGTAGTGTGCGGCCCACTGTTGGACGTCTGCGGCCGGCATCGGTCGCGCGATGCCAAAGCCTTGGGCTTGGTCGCAGCCTAGTTGCATCAGCGCCGCACCATGGGCGCTGGTTTCCACACCTTCTGCAATCACCTCGCGCTTGAAGGCTTGCGCCAACCCGACGATGGCCCCGATCAGGGCCAGATCATCGCGGTCTTCAAGCATATTGCGGACAAAACTCTGGTCGATTTTGAGTGTATTGGCCGGCAATCGCTTCAAATAGGATAGCGACGAGTAACCGGTGCCGAAATCGTCGAGTGCGAAGCGTACGCCAAGTTGCTGACAGCTGATCATGACTTCGCGCACGTATTCAATATCGTCAATCGCGGCGGATTCGAGAATTTCAATTTCCAAGTACTGCGGCGCAATGTCGGGAAATTCTGCCAAGATGCTGCGCAAGCTGCTGAGAAAATCACCGGATTGGAAGTGGCGGGCGGCGATGTTGACACTGATGACCCAGGTGTGACCGGCGGCCAGCCAGTCGCTGAGTTGCCGTAAAGCTGAGCGCAGTACCCATATGCCGATATCGATGATGAGCTCAGTTTGTTCTACCAGCGGCAAAAACTCGAGCGGACCGATTAAGCCGCGCTCTGGATGATCCCAGCGCAGCAAGGCTTCCATGCCGATAACACAGGCTTGCCGCATATCTACTTTGGGCTGGAAATACAAGACCAATTCGCCGTCGCGCAGGGCGCTGCGAATGCGTGCCAGTTGATCGTGGCGCGTGCGCACCTCTTGATCTTGGCGCGCATCGAATAAATGGTACTTGTTGCGACCGCTGATCTTGGCTTGGTACAAGGCTTGGTCGGCGTAGCGTAACAAGGCATCGGGGCTCAGTTCATCGTGCGGATACACGGCCACACCTATGCTGGCCGTCAGATGGGCTTGGCGTTGCCCGATCAAGTAGGGCTGCGCCAGATCGCGTAGCAGCGCGGATAAATTGCTATCGATGGTGGCGGTATCGTGCTGGTTTTTCAGTAACACGACGAATTCATCACCACCAAGGCGGGCCAGCGGGTTGCTGTGGCCCAGACTGTGCTGCAAACGCAGGGCCACGGCTTGCAAGAGTTGGTCGGCGAATTCGTGGCCATATTGTTCATTGATGACTTGGAAGTGATCGAGATCGAGCAGGCAAACCGCCAGTGTATGCTGGCGCTCCTGCGCTTCGGTGATGGCCTTGGTCAATTCATCGTGCAGGGTGCTGCGATTAGATAGCCCGGTGAGCACATCGTGCCCGGCTTGCCAAGAAATTTGCCGCTGCAAATGGCGGGTTTCGCTCAAATCACGAAAAATCAGCACGCAACCGCTGCTCTCGCCCGCGCTTTGGCGAATCGGTGCCGCCGTGTAATCGATATCGAGCGTGTTGCCAGAGCGAGATTGCAGGGCCAGATTGCGCGCGTCGAGATTGGCGGTTTGCCTGCCGATGTGCAGCAAAAACAGTGCCAGTTGGGCACCATGCAGTGGCTCGCTCAGTTCAAACACGCTGGCCAAGGGCAAACCGCAGGCCTCGGCCTGCGACCAGCCGGTCAGTTGTTGCGCGACGCGATTGAGGGTAAGAATGTGGCCGTGCTGGTCGGTACTGATGACGGCGTCGCCGATCGAATCGAGCGTGGTATCGAGCCGGTCTTTTTCGGCCGCCAGATCGGCTTCGATTTTCTTACGCTCGCTGATATCAACCAGTGCGCCGATATGGCCGGCCGCTTGTCCATCGACATTGGTATAGGCGGCTTGATAAAACAGTACGGCGAGGTCTTGGCTTGGACCGGGCAGGCTGAGTTCGGCCACCACGTGGGGTGCTGCCAGTGGCATCAGTGCCAAGGCGACCTCGCGCATCGGGCGGCCGACTACTTGTTGGGTACTCAAACCGAACATCCGCACCCAGGCCGGATTGACACCACGACATATACCGTGATGGTCTTGGAAAAAAATCGGAATCGGTAAGACCGCCAGTAGTTCCCAGGTAAAGTGTAATTGTTCGCTTTGTTTATGCTGACTTTCTCGCAGCGTAGCGAGCAGGCGTTCGATTTCGGTCGCCATGTGATTGAAGGTAGTCGCCAGCGCCCGTCCTTCCGAGGTGCCGCCGACGTGCAGGCGCACACTGTGTTCACCATGCTGGAAACGCAGATTGGCGCTGGCCAGTTGTGCCAGGGTTTTGGCATTGCTACGCAAGATCAGTATCAACAACAGGTAGATAAACAAGACCATCCAGGCAGAAACGAGTACCTGTGTCTTCACTCGATACCAAATCTGCTCGAGCCGTGTGGTGGCGGAACTGCTCAGCGATAAACTGACCAGGCTGCCATCGGCTTGTGCGCTGGATTTTTTCAGTGTGACGACTTGGAAGGCCAGAAAGTCGAGAAACCAAGCCGGCACCTTGCTGACCACGGCTGCTTGTTGACGCGTGAAACTGCTGCCACAGGCGTGCCAAGTCAGGCTGCCGAGTTCGCTTGCCGCCGCCAATTCTTGCGTGAGCAAGCGTGCAATCGCTGCAGCGTCGCAATCGAGTGCCAGCAGTTGTGGTGTCAGTCTGTGTTCCGCTTGCCGCAGTTCGATGCCGGCCCGTTGTAGTGCATCATTGCGCTCTGCATCGATCAGCATGTGATAGCGCACGCTGCCCGAGACGATGATCATCAACAGTAGCGGCAGAAACAAACGGCTGTAGACACCTTGTTGCAACCAGAGAAACAGTAATTTTCGGATGATGCGCAAGATGTAATCGAAGAAAGATAAGAAAAGCAAAAGAACGCGGTAATTTTGCCAGAGTTTGCCTTAAATCAAAGGGACTGTGCGACTTAAAGTGTAACAGAAATTGCATAAAAGCAACATTTATGTTTCTCACGATGCTAGTTTTCCAACTCCGATTTTAGCGAAATCTGAGCCAGGCGAGCGCAATTGAACCCGCCAGCCGCTTGCATGCCCTACAATACGCTCATTGAGCGTCTGCACTATCTTTGCCTATGTTGTAAGGTCAGTACGCTGCGCTTGTCACCCTCTATGAAGAAATGATTGTCCATGTCCGAATCGCTCGCCTTTTCCAGTTTGCCCTTGTCCGCCGCCATGCTCGCCAACCTAGATAGCCTTGGCTATAAGGAAATGACGGCGATCCAAGCCGAGAGTTTGCCTATCGTCTTGCAACAAAAAGACTTGATCGCCCAAGCTAAAACCGGTAGCGGCAAGACTGCCGCGTTTGGTCTCGGTATTTTAGCTAAACTTAATCCCAGTTATTTTGCGGTACAAGGCTTAGTGATTTGCCCGACGCGTGAGTTGGCCGACCAAGTCGCTAATGAATTGCGCCGTTTGGCGCGCGCCATCGATAATGTCAAAATACTCACGCTCTGCGGTGGTACTGCGATGCGCCCGCAAATTGCATCGCTGGAACATGGTGCTCATATCGTCGTCGGCACGCCGGGTCGCTTGATCGACCATATCAGCCGCGGCACCATCAAACTCAGTACCGTGCAAACGCTGGTGCTCGATGAAGCCGATCGCATGGTCGACATGGGTTTTTATGACGACATCTATACCATCGTCGCCGCTTGCCCAGCGCGCCGTCAGACTTTGCTGTTTTCTGCCACTTACCCGGAAAATATTCGCCATGCCAGCGAACAGTTATTGCGTGATCCGGTGGAAATCAAGGTTGAATCCCAGCATGCGGCCAACCATATAGAACAATTGTTTTACTTAGTCTCGCCGGAAGCACGGAATGAATCGGTGGCGCGCTTGCTGCATCATTACCAACCGGTGTCGACCATCGCTTTTTGTAATACCAAGATTCATTGCCGCGAATTGACCGAAGAATTGCAGGCGCAGGGGGTGTCGGCGCTGGCGCTGCATGGCGATTTGGAACAACGCGAGCGCGACGAAGTACTGATCCGCTTTGCCAATCAAAGTTGTTCAGTGCTGGTGGCTACTGACGTCGCCGCCCGCGGACTCGATATTCAAACTCTGGGCGCGGTGATCAATGTCGATGTCTCGAAAGATACCGAAGTGCATATTCACCGCATCGGCCGTACCGGCCGCGCGGGTGAAAAAGGCTTGGCGCTGAGTTTGGCGACTTCGAATGAAAAAAAATGGGTCAAGCTGATCGCTGAATACCAAGGCGAAGCCGTAGTCTGGGCCGACATCAACAAGTTGGCAGCGGCACCGGATCAAGTGCTGACCGCACCGATGACCACCGTGTGCATCTTCGGCGGAAAAAAAGACAAGCTGCGCCCGGGCGATTTGCTCGGTGCCTTGACGGCTGATATCGGTTTGAAAAAAGAACAAGTCGGTAAAATCAATGTCGGCGAATTCCACACCTATGTCGCGCTGGAGCGCCATATTGCACGCCAAACGGTGAGCAAACTCGAATTTACCAATATCAAGGGGCGCCAGTTCAAGATGCGGATAGTTGGCAGCTAAGCTGATTTTCTGTCTTAGCCGAGACGACAAGTGCTTGTCGTCGGCCGTATCAAGGACTTGTTTCAATAGTGTGCCGTGGTGCCCAGTGCAATTGGGTTCTGGCGCGCAGCGCACTGATACGGCTGTTGCCGCCAAAAATCGTTGCGGTCGTCGACTCGCCCCATTTGTCGATGAATGTCTGCAGCGGTAATGCCTGAGCCGGCAGTGGCAGCTTCAATTGTGCTTGCAACTGTTGCGCCATCGAGAAGAGCGTCGCTTCCCCATTTTCGGCAAAAAACAAGGAACCGGGTGCGGCGTTTTCTATTGCCAACACAAAAAGATCGACTAAGTCATCAAGGTGGACGTTAGACCAACTGTTTTCGGCCTTGCCTAAGTAGGGTACGAAACCACATTCCTTCGCCCACGCTGCCCAAGCGGCAAAAAAACCAGCCTGTTTCAGCGCTGCCGGGCCATAAATCAAGCCAGGAACAATCACGATACTGCGTATATCATCAGCCGCTGCAGCGATGCACTGTTGGTTAATCGCATGTAAATGTGCTTTTCCAGGGCGTGGACATACCGAGTCTTCGGTAAAGATGTGCGGATCAAGCTCGTCGCTTACAACACTGGCAACACTGGAACCGCTGAGCTGCACAAAGCTTTTTCCGCTGCCCTTCAAACAATGCAGAAAACTGCTGACGGCTACCGCATCTTCATAGTCGGCCGCGTTAATGATGACGTCCGCCCACGCCGCGTGCTGCTCCAGCTTAGGTGTTTCGTCCAGCGTCCCCAATACCGCTTGCATGCCGAGATGCTCAAGCTGCGCGACTTGCTCAGGCAGACGCACCAAGCCGCGCACCGTATCGCCACGGCTGTAAAAGCGCTGGGCCAAGGCCCCGCCGAT
This sequence comes from Undibacterium sp. 5I2, assembly GCF_035019605.1. NCBI lineage: Bacteria > Pseudomonadati > Pseudomonadota > Betaproteobacteria > Burkholderiales > Oxalobacteraceae > Undibacterium > Undibacterium sp. 5I2. The sequence continues at coordinate 50,792 of NZ_JASJVS010000027.1, forward strand.
ATAACCGGCCGCGCCGGTGATCAATATTTTTTTGCTCATGGACGTAGCCTAGCAGGCTAGGTCAGAAAAATATTGTGTTTTTCGACCATTTCAGCGCCGTTCCAGCTCATTAGCAGATACACGCCCTTGTCTTCCAAGGGGAGAAATCCGAGGCGCTGGTACAGGCGTAGCGCTGGATTGAATTTTTCCACATGGATTTGCACCGCTTTGCCAGCGCTGTGCGCCAGCGCGCAGACCGACTGCAGCAGTGCCGTGCCGACGCCTTGTGCGCGGGCATCTGCCAACAGGGAAATATCGATGATGTGGACGGTATTCGTCAGGTGTTGTAGATAAATACGGCCTGCCGCTTGCTGCTGCACCAGAATGAGAAAAAATTCTGCCGCAGGATAGCGCGAATAGGCGTGATGCTGGGCGGCAAACTGCATGGCGATGAAGTCCGCCTTCTGTGTTGCACTCCAGTTGGTGGGTTTCAATTCCTCTTCACGCACCGAAGCGTATACCTGCAAGAGAAAGGGCTGATCTGCTTCAGTAACCGGTCGCAGGCTGATTCTGGGGTCGGAAATATGCATGGAGCTCAGCTTTCCGAACCGGCGGCTGGCAGTGCGACGCTGAATGCCGCCTGATAGCGATACACATTCCCCGTGCACGCGATCGGCACCAGAAAGATGCTCAATGGCGCGAGGCTATCATGTTGCAGGCAATACGTGCCTTGCTGCAGTTGCAATCCACCTTGGCACAGGAAGAACAGTGAAAATTGATGGAAGGCGGCATTGTCGCGCACGCTGATTTGGTCCAAGCATAAAGCCAGGCTTTGCCCATCTAGAAGTTCGATGCGGAATGCGGTTTGGAGATAGTCTTGAAAATATGCTGCGGAATAATTCATGGCGGAAGAATCAAAAAAGAACCCGGCCAGCCGGGTTCCAGGGGCTGTTGACGTTGAATTGTAAGATCCGTTCAAAAAATCAAGGATGTTCCGGCCAAGCGCCTTGCAGCGAAATACAGAAATTGATGGCCAGATACGGTTGCAGATTTTGATGCGCGCCACCACTGCCGACGGCGCTGACTGCCTCCGGACTGAGGGGAGTGAGCTGCCCCGCATTCGCGATAGGGACGAAGGCACAATTGTTAGGCGTCACAAAACGTGTCGGCAAATGTGCCGTCGGGACAGCACTTGCCGCGCGCGTCGTGTTGCCATTGAGCGCATGGGTATGGGAGGGCATGGTTTGCTGCGTGAGCGTCACCGTATTGCTGCCTTGCTGGTGGTTTAACACGCCGCCGACTTGCCCGATGACGCCGAGTGCGCTCAGATTGGGAATACCGAATGTCTGAGGTGCCGTGCCGCCGTAAGTATTGCCGATAACGGCATACAAAGCTTGATTTTGCGAAATTGGCAGTGTTTGCCCGTCGCAAGACATCCAGTCTTGCGGTGCAAAATTGAATCCGAAAGCGCGGATTTCTCCAATGAATGAATCAGCCATAATTGCTCCCTGAATTTAAGGCCGGGTTGGAAACAGACCGGTCGTTGCGATGATGTAGGTCAAGCTCAGCGTGGGCATGTGATTGTCGTGCGGCAGGTTGCCGCCAACTGACGTCAGCGCTTGCTGATCCATGGGGTGGATGCTGGTGCTGACCGCTGCGCCGCTATCGTAAAACGAAGCGGGAGTGGTTCCCAGTGTCAGGGTCGGCCCAGGAATGGTCGTGGTGGCCGGCGTCGTACTTGCCATGATGCTATGCGTATGTGCCGGTAAGTGTGCCGGTGTCAGGGTCACGCTATCGACACCGGTGCTGGCACCGAGCAAGCGCGGTGTTAAATTGGTACCAGCACCTTGGCCTATAGGGAGCGTCGCGTTTAAGTTGGGTACCTTAAAGTTAGTGCTGCCAGTGCCGCCGTAAGTGGTGCCTATCAAGGCATACAGTACTTGGTAATCATTCACGGAAAGTGCTTGCCCGTTACATAAAACCCAACCTACCGGCGCGTAATTGCCGGCAAATATACGAATTTCTCCTACAAATCCATCTGCCATATTGTTCTCCTTAATCTCGCGGTGGGTACAGTCCGTTGGTGCAGATCATGTAGTTCAGCACCAGGGATGGCTGCATGTTGTTATGCGCGGTGCCGCTGCCGACCGTTGAACAGATACTCTCTTGCATGGGAGTCAGGCTGCTTGCCGGTACAGTCGGGGCGTAGAGATTGTCGCCAGGACCAGTAATCGCGGCGGCGCTGGCGTTGTGCAAAAAGCTTTGTGCTAGCAAGCTATCGCTGTTAATGCCCACCGTAGCGGCGCTCGCGTGCGCAAGCGAGGCTTGTATGGTGTGGCTGTGTACAGGAATGGTGGCGGCAGTCAGTTGAACAGTTTCTGCGCCGCCAGAATTGCCTTGATTGAAGTCGGTGAGTAAAACCTTGCTGCGGTGAATGGCGGTGCGGCCGCGTAAATCTGGTAAGGCAAAATTTGTTTTGCCGTCGCCACCGTATCGAATCCCGAGCAGGGAATACAGTGCCTGATTTTGCTGGATTTGCAAAAGTGATCCATCGCATAGAGCCCAGCCCGCCGGGGCGAAGGGAAACGCGCAGATTTTTATTTCACCTAAAAATGGGTCCATCAGTCTTCCCTTAACAAAAATATCGTTGCCAAAAAAAACAAAATATTCCTTACTTTCGCCATGATGCAAAAATACAATAATTTCTTATTTTGCATTGCTTGTCAATAATAAAAAAATATTGTTTTTTGTGTACAAAAAAACCGACACCTGGGTTTTCTTCCTTTGCTTTTTCTTAAATTGTTGCTCAGCAATCACAATTGCTGATTATTAATTAGATCGTAACGAAAAATAGTGTATTCCCGTGCCGTACCACGTTTTTTACATAAGGAGCGTGCGCATTTGTTGTCGAAATATCGTTGGCTTAAGCACAGCGTTGACTAGGGAAGCGCAGATTTAATCCATGCGGTTTGTCCGCTGCCACTGAGGCGCACTGCTGCGTTGCCTTTTGCTGTCAATAGCTCGCTATTGACAGCAAAAGACGCCTTGCATTGCTTCCTCATTGGCAACGAACAATTCCACAGCGATTAAATCCGCGCTTCCCTAGCAAATGAGCCTCTCAGGCTGAGACGCTCATTTGCGCCGCTTGCTCAAACAATTTTTCGATTCCCTAAGTCCGACCAGGTAGCGGCTTTATTGCATTTCCGTATGGCAAGGCAATAAAGCTTACCGTTGAAGCAAAAAATATTGACAGAAAATAGTGAGAAATTTTATGCACCTACTAACAAAACTGATGCTGGTATCCTGCCTGTTATGGCAACGCTTGATGGCGCGAGGGCAGAGCATGAGGTCTGTTTTGTTGGTGCTAAGCAGTATGTTCGCTGTGATGCCGGCTGCGGCTTGTACTCTTACGCTCAATTTCGTTAATACCGGTGCGGCTTACTACACTTACAATTTAACCCCAGCAAATATAAGCAATTGCGGGTCGGTGTCCGGATATGGCTTTTACAGCGATAGTGTAGGTGGCATCTCCGATATCTTCACGACTAACGGAAAAATTATAGGCAATGATAGTGTTACACCGCCGTACAACACAAATGTCGATTCGATCGCTTACGTACCAACGAACAGCGGTTTTTCTGGTACTGACAGCGCAACAGTGTATTTTTCCAACGGTGGGCCTTGGTTAGCGTCAACGGTAAATATCACGATGACAGGCGGGACACCCGCACCAAGCATTACCAGTGTCTCACCCAGCTCTGGGTCTGCTTTGGGTGGCGCAAATGTCGTCATTACCGGCACAAATTTTACTGGCGCGACTGCGGTGAAATTCGGCGCGAGCAATGCCAGCAGTTTTACTGTAACCAGCGCGACACAAATAACGGCAACGGCCCCGTCCGGCAGCGGCACGGTACATATTACCGTCGTGAACGGTGGCGTTACGAGTGCGACGAGTGGTGGCGATCAATATACGTATATCGCTGCGCCAACGGTGAGTAGCCTGGGGACGTCGACGGGTCCAGCCACGGGTGGGAC
>NZ_JASJVS010000028.1:0-54635 GCF_035019605.1 Undibacterium sp. 5I2
GGGACTCGAACCCCCACACCTTGCGGCACATGGACCTGAACCATGCGCGTCTACCAATTCCGCCACGTGGGCAACGGAAGGCGCTAGTATACTGGAAGTGCTCTCTATTAGGGGTGATTATTAAAAATTTATTTTGAATTGGCTGTAGACATTGATTTTAAGCTTGCACTTAGTGCAAAATTGGAGTGGACACAAAAAAGCCCGTTGAGGTATCAACGGGCTTTCGCAAAACGGTGGTGCCCACGGAGGGACTCGAACCCCCACACCTTGCGGCACATGGACCTGAACCATGCGCGTCTACCAATTCCGCCACGTGGGCAACGGGAGAGCAAGATTATAAATCGTTTGGCCGTCATGTCAAGTACTGGCCTTGAGCTTATTCAAGAATAGTTAGGTGATTGGCGCTCGCTCCGGTAAACTACAGGGTATGTCTCTGTTTGGGACCTGAGCTCACTTTTTTAGAAATCAACGACATTTGAACAAGCACAACTACCCCATTCCGAGCCGTGAAGAAATCCTGGGTGTCCTGCGTACCAGTCAGGAAACGATGGATATTGCGGCACTTGCAGATAGACTCGGCGTGAAACCCGAGGAATTCGATGGCTTGACACGCAGGCTCAATGCGATGGAAAGAGATGGCCAGATCAAACCTGATCACACAGGCAACTATGCCTTGGCCAATCACGAACATTTCATTTCTGGTAAAGTCAGCAGCCACCGCGATGGTTACGGCTTTCTGATACCCGATGACGGCAGTGCCGATTTGTATCTGTCCGAGCGCGAAATGCAAAAGGTTTTGCATGGCGACGTAGTCACGGCGCGCGTGGTCGGTACCGACAAGCGCGGCCGTCTCGAAGGCAGCATTATCGAAATCCTCGAGCGCGCCAATTCCCATGTGATAGGCCGACTGCTGCATGAAAACGGTGTTTGGGTGATTGCACCCGAAGATAATCGCATGACCCAGGACATTTTACTGGCCGGTTCGCCCGGTAAAGCCAAGGCTGGCCAGGTTGTGAGTGTGCAACTGACTGAGCAGCCGACGCGTTACGCCCAAGCGGTTGGCAAGATCGTTGAAATTCTCGGTGAGATCGATGATCCGGGGATGGAAATCGAAATTGCGGTGCGTAAATTCGGTGTGCCGCATGTGTTTTCCGACTTGGCGCAAAAAGCCGCGGCCAAGCTGCCGCTCGAAGTGCGTCCACAAGATTTGGCCGCACGCGTCGATTTGCGCGATATTCCGCTCGTCACCATCGACGGTGAAGATGCGCGCGATTTTGATGATGCGGTGTATTGCGAGCCGGTGAAAATCGGTCGCGCCCGTGGCTACCGCCTCTTGGTGGCGATTGCCGATGTCAGTCATTATGTGACACCGAACGATGGCCTCGATGGCGATGCGCTGTTGCGCAGTACCTCGGTGTATTTTCCGCGGCGCGTCATCCCTATGCTGCCGGAGAAACTCTCCAATGGCTTGTGCTCCTTGAATCCGCATGTCGATCGCTTGACCTTGGTTTGCGATATGGTGATCACCGCTGACGGCGATATTCATGCTTACCAGTTTTACCCGGCCGTGATTCATTCGGCGGCGCGCTTTACGTATACCGAAGTGGCCGCCGTGTTGGGCAACACCAAGGGGCCGGAAGCGGCCAAGCATCAAGCTTTGGTGCCGCACCTGTCGCACCTGTATGAAGTGTTTCAAGCCTTGCTCAAGGCGCGCCATGTGCGCGGCGCGATCGACTTTGAAACCACGGAAACCTATATCGTCTGCAACGCGGCTGGAAAGATTGAAAAAATCATTCCACGCACGCGCAATGATGCGCATAAATTGATCGAAGAATGCATGTTGGCCGCCAATGTGTGCGCCGCCAATTTGCTTGAAACTTTCAAGCATCCCGGTACCTACCGTATTCATGCTGGCCCGACCAAGGAAAAGCTGATGCAAGTGCGCAATTTCCTCAAGCAGGTTGGCCTTAACCTGGCTGGTGGCGATAAACCGAGTGCCTCCGATTATGCGGCCTTGATGACCAAGATCAAGGGGCGTGCCGATGCGCCTTTGCTGCAGACGATGTTGTTGCGCTCTATGCAGCAAGCGGTGTATAGCCCGGATAATATCGGTCATTTCGGCTTGTCGTATCAAGCCTATGCGCATTTCACCAGCCCGATTCGACGCTATCCCGATTTGCTCACGCATCGCGCTATCAAAGCGATTTTGCTCGGCAAGGTCTACGAGCCCAAGGGTATCGATGCCAGCTTGCTCAACACCACGATCTCGAATGCAGCGCGCAAACAGTTGGTGCTCGATAAAGCTTCTGGTAAAAAGAAAGTCGAAAAAGATAACACTATCTGGGATGCGCTCGGCACCCATTGTTCGGCCAATGAGCGGCGTGCCGATGAAGCCTCGCGCGATGTCGAAGCATGGCTCAAATGTTATTTCATCAAAAATAAAATCGGCGAAGAATTCATCGGCACGATTACAGGGGTCACACAGTTCGGTATTTTCGTCCAACTCGATGAAATTTATATCGAAGGCTTGGTACACGTCACCGAGCTCGGCACCGATTACTTCCAGTTCGATGAGGCGCGCCATGAATTGCGCGGTGAACGTACCGGCAAACGCTATCAGTTGACCGATAAAGTGACGGTGCAGATCAGCCGGGTTGATCTGGATGCGCGCAAAATCGACCTCAGTATGGCTGGGGTCGCAGCGGTCGGCAGTCGTGCCCCCGCTGGTGGTAAGAAGTCGACGCCTGGCACGCCGCTCAATAAAATGCCTGCAGCGGCACCACGTACTGGAAAAAAATCCTTTGTGGCGGCGGATAAGCCGAAATCGGCACCGCCTGCGGCCAAAGCTGCTGCGAGCAAGTCAAACGGTGCGGCCGCCGGTGGCGGCAAGAAAGTGGCAGCCAATGCGGCCAGTAAGTCTGTGAAGAAAAGACGTTAATTTAAAAGAGTATTATGAAAAGTAAAATGATTTTTGGTTTCCACGCCGTGACCTCGCGGATTCGTCACGAGGCCTCTTCAGTGGAAGAGCTGTATGTCGACGCCGAACGCAACGACCGCCGCATGCAGGATTTGCTGGCCAATGCCAAGGCGGCCGGTGTACGCATCATTCACGCCGATGACCAGCGCTTGTCGAATATCGTCGGTACCCGTCGCCATCAAGGTGTGGTTGCCAAGGCCGGTGAATTGTCATTGGCGCGCAATTTAGATGAATTGCTCGATGCGATCGATGGTCCACCCTTATTATTGGTGCTCGATGGGATTACTGATCCGCATAATCTCGGTGCCTGCCTGCGGGTAGCCGACGGCGTTGGTGCGCATGCTGTGATCGCACCGAAAGATCGTGCGGTCGGTTTGAATGCGACTGCTGCTAAAGTCGCCAGCGGTGCGGCGGAAACCGTTCCTTACATCACTGTCACCAATTTGGCGCGCACTTTGCGCGAATTGAAAGAGCGCGACATTCTGTTGGTCGGTACCTCGGACGACGCCGACAGCAAGACCATCTACGATGTCGACATGAGTGGTGGTTGCGCCATCATCATGGGCTCCGAAGGCGAGGGCATGCGCCGTTTGACGCGTGAAACCTGTGATGTCTTGGTCAGCGTGCCGATGTTCGGTACGGTCGAGAGTCTCAATGTCTCGGTAGCTTCCGGTGTGTGTTTGTACGAAGCGCGTCGTCAGCGTTTGCCGAAAACCATCTGATCTTCAGGCGCGGGAAAAAATGCGCTTCGGCGCATTTTTTTTGTTTGCGTTACACTCACTGCCAGTTAACCCTTCATACCGTCCTCATGTTCAGCCGTTTCCGCGAAGATATCGCGAGCATCATAGAAAAAGATCCCGCCGCCCGCAATGCTTGGGAGGTGATTACCTGTTATCCCGGCTTCCAAGCCATCGTCATGCATGGCTGGGCGCAGTGGTGCTGGCGGCGCGGTTGGAAATGGTTGGGGCGCTTTATCTCGCACATCGCACGGGTATTGACCGGAATAGAAATTCATCCGGGCTCGACCATCGGTCGGCGGGTATTCATCGATCATGGTTTTGGTGTGGTGATCGGTGAGACTGCCGAGGTTGGCGATGATTGTACGATTTACCAAGGGGTCACGCTCGGAGGTACTTCGCTGTCGCGCGGTGCCAAGCGCCATCCTACACTCGAAGCCGGCGTCATCGTCGGTGCCGGTGCCAAGGTGCTCGGCAATTTCACCATCGGTGCTGGGGCGAAAATCGGTTCGAATTCGGTGGTGGTGAAACCGGTGCCGGCTGGTGCCACGGCAGTTGGGAATCCTGCTCATATCGTCAAAAAAGATCAGGCTGCCGAAGCCGGCAATGGGCAATTGTTCTCAGCCTATGGTGTGACGCAGAACAGTGATGATCCGATCTCCAAGGTGCTGCATAAGCTGATCGACCATGCGGTTTCTCAGCAGGAGCAAATAGAAAAACTGACCGCAGCGATCGCCTGTGCCGGGATTGCCTGTGATGCCCAGGAAAAAGAAAAGCTCATTGCCGAGCAAATCAATAGTTTGGTCGATTGAGTGTGGCGCTGACGAGTAGATTGAGTTGCCGGCGTATCGCCGACGCTAATTCGCCGGCATGCAGCCCTATGGGGCCGTCACCGTCTGCGACCAATTGATCAGCGGCTGCGCCATGCAGCCAAACCGCCAAGCGCGCTGCCGCATCGCCATCCATGCCTTGCGCCAGCAGGGCACCGACCAGACCGGCCAAGACATCGCCGCTGCCACCGCTGGCCAGACCAGGGTTGCCAGTGGTATTGATGGCCAGTTGCGTATTCGGACTGGCAATGATGCTGCCGGTCCCCTTGAGTACCACCGTGCAGTGCCAGTCGGCGGCTAATTTGGCGGCGCTGGGCAGGCGCGCGCCTTGGATAGCCGCGGCATTGCACTGTAACAGGCGCGCCGCTTCAAGCGGATGCGGCGTCAGTACCGTCGCGCTGCGGCGTGCGCGTAGCCGAGCTTGCAAGGGCGCCTGGGTGGCCAACAGGTTGAGGGCATCGGCATCGATGACCAAGCGGCAGTCAGACTCGAGCGCGCGCGTCAGCCAGTCGGCCGCTGCCGGCGTTTGGCCTAGGCCGGGGCCGATCACCACGATTTCACGCCCGAAGACATGGCTGCGCAGATCGCGGCACATGATTTCCGGGTACGCCAGATCGTAACTGATGCCGCCTTCCGGCAGACCGAGCATGACTCGGCCAGCGCCGCCATACAGCGCCGCGCGCGCCGCCAAGATAGCGGCACCGACCATGCCGACGCTACCACCGATGATCAAGACATCGCCGTAACTACCCTTGTGGCTGTTGTGCCGGCGCGTTGGTAAATCGAAATCAAAACTCAGTGGACAATTCAATACACTCTCGCTGTGCGCTTGATCAGTACGCGCGACGGCCAGGTCGGCCAGACTGACGTGTCCGGCATAATCTTTACCAGCGGCCGTATGCAAGCCAGCTTTGTCGGTGATGAATGTGAGGGTGTGGTCGGCGCGGATAGCGATACCGGTATCGTCTGCGTCGTCGCTGATTACGCAGCCGCTGTCGGCATCAAGTCCGCTTGGCACATCGAGTGCCAACAGTGGTAGTCGATGTGTCGCCGTGTGGGCATTGATGTGCTCGACCAAGCTGCGATAAGGTCCACTGAGTGCGCGTGCCAGGCCGATGCCGAACAGGCCGTCGATGATCAAGTCCCAGTCTTGTTGTAATAATTGAGTGAGTTGCTCGGGCCGAGCGATCGTCGCGCCGGTGCTGCGCGCTTGCGCCAGCGCTTGGCGCGCATTCTTGGCTGCGGCATAGTCATCGTCGGCATACAGCAGCAGAGAGACCTGCCAGCCCGCTTGCGCCAGTATAGCGGCGCAAGCGCACGCGTCGCCACCATTATTGCCAGGGCCGGCCAGCAGCAATACCTTGCGGGCTGGCTGGCCGAGCAGGGTGATAGCGAAGTCGGCCGCGGCTTGGCCGGCGGCTGGCATCAGTGCTGCGCCGCTCGCCAAGGCCGCGCTTTCGAGTGTGCGAATACTGGCAACGCTGTAGAGATCGAGGGCGGCGCGCGGTGAAATCGGCATGCTGATCAACTTTTTGGAATGGCTTGCTTGAGATTAAGTATCGTATCCAAGCCGAGATGGAACAGATTTTCCATCGGCATGGCCAAATACGGCAAAATCAGGGCCAGCATCAGAAAGCCGACGCCTATCGTGATCGGAAAGCCGATGCCGAACAGATTGAGCTGGGGTGCCGCACGGGTCAGTATACCGAGTGCGACGTTGGTCAACAATAAGGCGGCGACGATAGGCAGTGCCAAGCGCAGGCCGGTCATGAAAATTTGTTCGCCCCACAGCGTCAATTGGTAAAAATTAAAGCCACTTTGCAAGGTGGTCGAAATGGGTATGGTTTTGAAACTTTCGATCAGGGCACTGATCAAGGCGATGTGAATATTGAGGGTGAAAAACAATAAGGTGGCGATCAGTACCAGAAATTGCGACAGTGCTGAAGAGCGGCCCTGAGTTTGGGGATCGAAAAACGAGGCGAAGCCCAGGCCCATGGTGGTGGCCGAGAGTTCACCGGCCAGTTCGATGGCGGCAAACACTAAGCGCATCACAAAGCCCATGCCCAAGCCTATCACCAGTTGCTGAGCCAGAATCATGATGCCGGTGAGTGACATCGGATCGGCCCCGGGCAGAGCTGGCATGGTGGGGGCGACGATCAGGGCGATCATCACGCCGAGCGCGAGCTTGACTTGGACCGGGATGGAACTGTTGCCGAATGGAGGAGCAATCGCGATCAGTCCGAGGATGCGGGTCAATGGCCACAAAAAGGAGGTCAAGAGCGCCAGCAATTCGTTACTGGTGAAGGAGATCATTGCCTCATCCGGCCATGGTGGCGATGCTGGTAAACATTTGCCGCATGTAATCCATCAGGATGGTCAACATCCATGGGCCGGCAATGATCAGTGTGGCAAAGATGCCCACTAACTTGGGAATGAAGGACAGGGTGGTTTCATTGATTTGGGTGGCGGCTTGAAAAATACTGACGATCAAACCGATCACCAGAGCCACCAGCAGCAAAGGTGCCGAAACCATGAGCGTGACTTCAATGGCTTGCATGCCCAGTGTCATCACATTGTCGGGAGTCATGGCCATTTTCAGTAAAAACTTTGTGCCAGCGAACCGATGATCAACTGCCAGCCATCGACCAGTACGAACAGCATCAGTTTAAACGGTAGCGAGACAATAGACGGCGATACCATCATCATCCCCATCGACATCAGCACACTGGCGACGACCATGTCGATGATGAGGAAGGGAATGAAAATCGCGAAACTGATTTGAAATGCGGTTTTCAATTCACTGGTGATGAAAGCCGGAATCAAGACGCGGAACGTGACATCTTCCGGGCCTTGTAAGGCTGGCGAATTCGACAGTTTGACATACAGTGCCAAGTCGGATTGACGGGTTTGCTTCATCATGAATTGTTTCAGCGGTACGCCGCCTTTGTCGACTGCATCCATCATGCTGATTTTTTCTTGCGAGAACGGCAGATACGCGTCGGTATAGATTTTATCGAACACCGGCCCCATCACGAACAAGGTCAGGAACAGTGACAAGCCGATCATCACTTGATTCGGCGGTGCTGATTGGGTGCCCAAGGCTTGGCGCAGCATCGACAGCACGATGATGATGCGGGTGAAGCTGGTCATCATCAACAGCGCCGCCGGAATGAAGCTGAGTGCCGATAGAAACAGCAGCGTTTGTATGCTCAGTGAATAGTTCTGTCCGCCGCCGGTTGCCGGTGTTGCGCTGATGGCTGGCAAACCGCCGGCCGCTTGCGCCAATTCAGGTACGGTGAGCAGCAGGCTCAGCAAGGCGAGCGGGAGCAGTAGCGTCGGCCGCAGTGTTTTCATGTCGGCGAACCTGGTTTGCTGTCGTCGCGCGCTTGTTTGCGTTGTTCGATAGTCCGGCTGAGCCAAGCCTGAAACGGTCCGCCGACCAGTGTCGCATCGGCGCTCACGCCTTCTTGTTTCGGTAAATTGCCGAGATGGTTGATTTGATTGGCGGTCACGCCGAGTATCAGCCACTGATCGCCCACTTCGACCACCATCACGCGCTCACGATTGCCGATACTGATGCCGGCGACCACTTTGAGATTGAGTTTATTGGCTTGCGCGATAGGCCCCATGCGCTTGAGTAGCCAAGTGCCACCGAACAGTAATGCCAACACCAACAGCAAGGCCAAGGTGATTTGGCTGAAACCGATGGCCGGGGTGATGGCCGGTGCGACTGCGGCCGCTTCGGCCGCCATGCTGCTGCCGCTGGCCAGCGCCAAGGCGATACAGTAAAGTAAGCGAGTACGATTCATTATTTATTGAGTTTGCGTATGCGTTCAGCCGGTGTCACGATATCGGTCAGGCGTATGCCGAACTTATCATTGACCACCACCACCTCGCCTTGAGCGATCAGGCAGCCGTTGACCAGCACATCCATCGGTTCGCCGGCCATGCCGTCGAGTTCGACCACCGAGCCTTGTGCTAATTGCAGCAGATTTTTAATGGCGATTTTAGTGCGCCCCAATTCCACCGTCAACTGCACCGGGATATCGAGAATAAAATCGATATCGTTGTGGGTTTCGGTATGGACACCTTTGCTGCCGCTGAATTCTTTGAAGATGGCGGCACTGGCCGGAGCTTCGGTTTTTTGGCTGGCGGCCGCTTCGGCTTTTTCTTGCTCGGCAATTGCCGCGCCCCAGTCGTCTTCGCTGATCGGGACTTCGGTATTTTCATCCATGGTTCTCTCCTTGTGCTACTTCGTGTACGCTCGAGTTGATCAGCTTCTCGACGCGTAAGGCGTATTGGCCGTTAAATACACCGTATTTGCATTCCATGACAGGGGTGCCGTCGACCTTGGCCGACAGCAGTTCCGGTACATGGAATGGAATGATGTCACCGGTTTTCATATTGAGTATGTCGCCCAGAGTGATGCGGGCAGTACCCAGGTCGGCGACGATTTCTACTTCGGCAATTTGGATTTGCTGCGTCATCAGGCGCACCCAACGTTTGTCGATTTCCAGCGTTTCGCCTTGCAAGCTCGAGGTGAGGATGTCGCGTATCGGTTCTATCGTCGAGTACGGCATGCAGATATGCATTTCACCGCTGACCGGCCCAAGTTCTATCGTAAATGTGGTCGAAACCACGACTTCATTAGGGGTGGCGATATTGGCAAACTGGGTATTCATTTCTGAGCGGATATATTCGAATTCAATCGGATACACCGGCTCCCAGGATTTTGAATAGGTTTCGAACACAATTTCGAGTATGCGCTGAATGATGCGCTGCTCGGTTTGGGTGAAATCGCGCCCTTCGACCCGGGTATGGAAGCGGCCATCGCCACCGAACAGATTGTCGACTATCAAGAAGACCAAACCGGGATCGAGCACGATGAGCGAGGTACCACGCAAGGGTTTCATGTGTACCAGATTCAAATTGGTTGGCACGACCAAGTTGCGGATGAATTCACTGTATTTCGACACGCGCACGGTACCGACTGAGACTTCAGCACTGCGCCGCAGAAAATTGAACAAGCCTATGCGCAGCAGTCGAGCGAAACGTTCGTTGATGATTTCCAGCGTAGGCATACGGCCGCGAACGATACGTTCCTGGGTGGCCAAATTATATGGTCGAACCCCGGAAGTATCTTCCTGCGACTGCGAATCATCTTGATCTCCCGTGACGCCCTTGAGCAGGGCATCGACTTCTTCTTGGGAGAGAAAGTTATCGGACATGATCTTACTGCACTATGAAGGAAGTGAAATACACGCCGCTGACTTTTTGCGGTTCGCCCTTGGCAGTAAACGGCTGACTGATTTTTTCCATGATTTCTTCCACCAGTTTGTCTTTACCCTCGTTGGAAATGATTTCACTCGCGTCTTTACTCGATAACAGCAGTAACAAACGACTGCGCACTTGCGGCATATTCGCTTTGATCACATTGACTTGTTCTTCGCCTTCGACTTCGACCGTCATGGTTATTTGCAAATACTTATCATTGCCGTCGGATTGCAAGTTGACGGTAAACGGTTCCAGAGGCAGAAAAACGGCTGGCTTGGCGACTTCGGTTTTATGTTCTTTTTCTTTAGCACCGGCATTTTTCTTCGATAAAAAGAATACAGCACCGCCGCCCAAACCGGCCAACAGCAGAACTGCAGCCAGAATGATGATGATCAGTTTCTTTTTCGACTTTCCAGCTGGCGCTGCCTCAGCGTGTTCTGGAGCTGCTTTCGCAGGTTTTTTTGCCATGTTTATCCTCAAGCCAGGCAGAATTGCCACAAAATAATTTTTCCGACCGCGCCGAATTCTTGCCGGACTTGTTTTTCCGAGCGTTCTTGTTTGCTAAGTCATATACCTCGTCATTCTACATGCTTGAGTGGCAATTTGAAGCAGCGACTGCACGGTGTCTGATCAAGTTCCTGTTAAATTTCTGCAAATTTGCCATTGGCTATCCCGATTTTCAGGCGAAAGTATCGACTTCTCCTATGCGCGAGCTGAACTTTTGCACGTTTGTTGCTGCGCCGCTCACTACTGGCAGACTGTCCTTGCCGCTGTTGCCGCTGTATTGCGGTGTTTGTGGCGCACGGTAGGCATTGCCTTGTTGACCGGCACCAGCCGAACCGGTATTGACCGCAAAACCAGATAACTCTATTCCAGCTTCACTCATCATTTGCCGCAGTTTCGGCAGCGAGGCTTCGAGCGCGGCACGCACTTCCGGCTGTGCCGTGGTAAATGAGGCACTCGCTTGCTCGTTACTGATCTTCAAGACCACCTGTAAGGGGCCGAGATCGGGCGGATTGAGGCTTAATTCCGCTGAATGGATGCTGGCACCCACCATCCACAACACTTTTTGTCCTATTGCTTTATCCCAGCCTGGGTTACCCAACGCTTGCGGCACATGTTTGAGCGCCGTCGCGGCGGCCAAGCTCGGGTCGGGCAGGGTAGTGAGGGTAGCGCTTGGGGCCGCAGCAGCGCTGATCGGCGTGTCTGTTGGTTTTTCCAGTGCTGCGGGCGACAATTCCGGTGTTACCTCCGCTTTCACGGTGCCGAGCGCGGCACTGAGCGCTGGCGCCAGCTGGGTGCTCGCGCTGCTGGTGTCGCTGCTGTGTGTGTCGGTGATGTCTGGCGGCGCGTTGGTGGCCTGGTCTTGGGCCGTCAAGCTGGCGGAAAAATTGCTGACGGCCGGTGAGTTTTTGGCGCTGGCGCTGGTCTTTTTGCTGTCGGTGTTGGCGCTGAGGCTGGCACTCAATGCAGTTGCTGCCAGCTTGCTGGCATCGGTGGCGGCATCAGTCGTTGCCGAGTCGATAGTCGGCGCTGGTATCGCTCGCATCGCTGGCGTGCTCACTACCTCGCGCGGATCGGGTGGCATCGCTGGGGTGCTCGCTACGCTGGATGGATCGCTTGGTGTCGGTGCGGCGCTCGCTAAGCTGGGCAGATCGCTTGGTGTTGGTGCGGTACTCGCTAAGCTGGGCAGATCGCTTGGTGCTGTTGAGCTGCTCACTACGCCACGCAGATCACTTGGTGTCGCCGAGGTACTCGCTACAGTGGGCGGGTCTACTGGTTTGGCAACTTCGCTCATCGCACCGAATAGCACTAACAGCGGATGCACACTGTCGCTGGCAGCGGTGTTGCTGCTTGGATCACTATCTTCAGTGCTGTCCGTGTCCGTGGTTTTTTTGCTACTGCTCGTGGACGCTGTTGCTGTTGTCGGCGCTGTTGCCGGCATTGTGCTGTCTGCTGGTACCGATGCCGCCGCCTGTTTGCGCAGCTGCTCATTGGCAGTGGCGCTGGCTTGTTGATTACTGCTATTGGTTGCGGCGGTTTGATTGCTTTGATTGAGTTTGCTAGTCGTGATTTCGCGCTTCAATATGCGATTGAACGATGTGTCTGCGCTGCTCTCGGCCGGATTGCGACTGGCTGGTGCGGCAGCTTGCAGGGCCGGTGTGCTGGCAATATTTATCGTTGGCATCATGAGACCGTTAGGAAAAAGACTTAGGTTTTGTAAAAATAGCTGCGGGCGGCAAATTCATCGGTTTGTTTCTGCTCGCGTTTAGCCTCTTTATGTTGCTGCACTGATTTGGCACGCTCATCGAGTGTGCGGTAAGACAGGCGCTTTTTCTCACACTGCTGCCAACTGCTTTTGGCAAATTCGACCTTGCGCTCGGCATCGCTGATAACTTTTTTCTGGCCGCTGACGGCGTCATCAAGTTTGCCCAAAAAACTGAGAAAATTACCGTACTGGCTGGCTGACAGACCGGCGGCGGCGCGTTGCTGAAAATTCGCATCGTAATCGTCGCGATATTGCAGCAGCATGGTCAGCTTACTCTGCGTTTCTTCCTGCGCACGGATGGCCTTGCCGAGCTGTTTCGCCGCGGCTTCGGTATCCTTTTGTGCCAGTTCTATCAAGGTTTCCAGCGGGGACTTGTGTGCCATAAGAAGGAGTATAGGTCAATGCCGCGCCGGGCTATGCTTGGAACAGAGCCCGAAGTCCTGCCAAGCTCTCGCTTATGCTGCACTTTTGTAGTATGTCTTGCTGCAAAAAGGCGGTAATCCGCGGTTGCAGACGGATGGCTTCATCAAGCAAGGGGTCAGAGCCGGGGGCATACGCGCCGACGCTGATGAGGTCGCGACTGCGCTCATACCGCGAATACAATTGCTTGAGACGGCGCGACAGTTGTTGATGCTCAGGGTCGGTGATGCTGTGCATGGCGCGACTGATCGATTGTTCGATATCGATGGCCGGGTAATGGCCACTTTCTGCCAGCGTCCGGTTGAGGACGATATGACCATCGAGAATCGCGCGCGCCGCATCGGCGATCGGATCTTGTTGATCATCGCCCTCGGTCAGTACGGTATAGAAAGCGGTGATCGAGCCACCGCCTTCTTTGCCGTTACCGGCGCGTTCCACCAACACCGGCAATTTGGCAAATACCGAAGGTGGGTAGCCCTTGGTGGCGGGCGGTTCGCCGATGGCCAGGGCGATTTCGCGCTGAGCCATGGCATAGCGGGTCAGCGAATCCATGATCAATAAGACGCTGTGCCCTTGATCGCGGAAATATTCGGCAATCGTGGTGGCATAGGCGGCGCCTTGTAAGCGTAGCAGCGGAGCGGCATCGGCCGGGGCCGCCACGACTACCGAACGGGCCAGACCTTCGGGGCCGAGAATTTGTTCGATGAATTCTTTGACCTCGCGGCCGCGCTCACCGATCAAGCCCACTACGATGACGTCGGCGGTGGTGTAGCGTGCCATCATGCCGAGCAAAACGCTTTTGCCGACGCCGGAACCGGCAAACAGGCCGAGTCGCTGGCCGCGTCCGACGCTGAGCATACTGTTGATGGCGCGTACCCCGACATCAAGCGTTTCGACAATCGGGGCACGTTCGAGCGGATTATAAATGCGCGCCGCCAAGGTGGCCGAGGTGGTGGTGTTGAGCGGGCCGAGGGTATCGAGGGCGCGACCGTTACCATCTAGTACGCGCCCGAGTAATTGGTAACCAACCGGTAGCTTACGGCTGCGGTCGCCCGGTCGGCCATCGGCTTGGGCGGCGATGGCGGCGGCAAACACCGGTGCGCCCGGGGTGACCCCTTCGAGGTCGCTATGCGGCATGAGAAACAGGCGATCGCCATCGAAACCGACCACTTCGGCATCGACCGTGGCACCGCTGGTTAAATGAATTTCACAGGCGCTGCCGACCGGCAGGCGTAAGCCTACCGCTTCCATCACCAAGCCGGTGACCTTGGTGACCTTGCCGGCGATGGGTGTGCTGGAATTGGCGGCGGCGCGGCTTTGGCTACGCTGTAACAAGCCTTGCCAACTGCTGGTGAAATCTGTCTCGCTGGCGCTGCTCATGCTGCCTCGGTTTCGACTTGGCGCAGCGCGGCGGTCAGGCGCTCCCAGCGTGTGCTTAAGCTGGCGTCGACCAGATTGCTGGCGGTTTCGAGCAGGCAGTCGCCACGTGTCATATTGGCGTCGCCGCTGATACGCCAACCGGCTTCGAGGAAGCGTTCACCAGCGAGTTTTTTAACCAGTGCGGCATCGTCAGGATGCAGCAGTATTTGCGCCGGCAATTGTACCGTCGGCAGCTGTTCGATGGCGTCTTCGATGATAGGCAGGATCAAGGCCGGCTCGATATCGAGTTGGGTTTTCAGCATGCTGTGGGCTAAATCGAGTGCCAGTGCCAGCAATTGATGGCCGGTGTCTTTGGCAGCACTGCTGACTTGGGTGCTGAAGCGCTGTGCCAGTGCATGCATGAGTTCGATTTCCGGCTGCATACTGGCGTCGGCCGCTTGATAACCGGCTTCCTGGCCTTCGCGTAAGCCTTTTTCATAGGCTTCCTGGTAGCCGGTGGCATAGCCTGCTTGCTGCGCCTCGTTGCGAATGGCATCGATTTCGGCTTGGCTCAGCACCACTGGTGGCGGTGTCACGATCACTTGCTGCTGCTGTTGCTCTTCGATGTGCGCCAAGTGACTGGGGCGAGTGTCGCCAAACGAGGCCATTTCCCAGCGTTGGTAGGCCGACACATCGGGATGCAGGAGCTTAGACATACGAATCTTCGCCTTTTGAGCCGAGCATGATCTGGCCTTCATCGGCCAAGCGGCGCACGATCAGCAGTATCTGCTTCTGTTGGGTTTCGACTTCGGACAAGCGCACCGGACCTTTCGATTCCAAATCTTCGCGCATCATTTCCGAGGCGCGTTGCGACATATTTTTGAAGATTTTTTCGCGCATATCTTGATTCGCGCCTTTCAAGGCGATGATCAGCGAATCAGACTGCACTTCGCGTAACAGCAGTTGTATGCCTTTGTCATCGATTTCCATGATGTTGTCGAAGACGAACATTTCATCCATGATTTTTTCGGCCATATCGCCATCATATTTGCGCAGATTGTCCATCACCGAGGCTTCGTTTTCGCCGCTCATGAAGTTCAGAATTTCGGCTGCCGCACGAACTCCGCCTATGGATTTTTTCTTCAGGCTTTCATTGCCGGTTAATAATTTGGTCAGTACGTCATTGAGTTCGCGCAGGGCGGTTGGTTGGATGCCGTCGAGGGTGGCGATACGCAGCACCACATCGTTACGCAAACGTTCCGAGAAATTATTCAAGATTTCGCAGGCTTGATCGCTTTCCAGATGGACTAAGATGGTGGCAACAATCTGCGGATGTTCATTCTTGATCAATTCGGCCACCGATGGCGAATCCATCCATTTCAGGCTTTCGATGCCGCTGGCGTCTTTACCGCCGAGGATGCGATTGAGCAGTGAGGAAGCCTTGTCGTCGCCCAGCGCCTTAGTCAACACATTGCGGATGTATTCATCGGAATCGAGCCCAACCGAGGAGCTGATATCGGCTACGGCCTTGAACTGTTCGAGTACCACCGCGATGCGTTCATGCGGAATCGCACCGATGGTCGCCATGGCGGCACCGATTTTCTGTACTTCGCGTGGGCCGAGGAACTTCATTACTTCAGCGGCACCGTCTTCGCCCAGTGCCAGTAAAAAAGTCGCCGCCTTTTGTACGCCTTCGTCACTCATTATTTACCCATGTCTTGATTACGTTGGCGACAATTTTCGGATCTTGCGATGCTAATTCGCGCGCAAACGCCAGATTCGTGTCGTAACTATTGCCCTGTTTTGCCGCATGTTGTGCATCTTCGCCCGAAAGTTGCACTACTGTATCATCATCTTCCTCTGCTTCGGCCGCTTCACGCAGTGCCTCCGCTTGTTTTTCTTCTTCCTCTTCGGCCGCGGCCTTGGCCTTGGCTTCTTCTTCGGCTTTGTCTTTGCCCATGATTTTATACAGCATGGGTTTGAGAAAACCGAAAAACAGGTAAGCCAGCACGATGGCAGCGAGCAGATATTTGCCGAATTCTTTAGCCAATTCCAAGCTGCCCGCTTGTTTCCAGAATGGTAAGTCGGCAATGATATCTTTTTCTTGGCCGGCGAACGGGCTATTGACTACATTGAGCGTGTCGCCGCGGTCTTTATTGAAGCCCATCGCTTCCTGGGCTAAATCGGTAATTTGCGCTTTTTCGATATCGGTCAGCGCTCGTGTAATGATTTTGCCATTCTTATCGGTTTCCGATTTGTAATTGACCACGACGGCGACCGACAAACGCTTCACGCCCCCCATGTTTTGTTGGGTGTAGCGAATAGTTTTGTCGACTTCGTAATTGGTGGTCGTGTCTTTCTGTTGCAAACCAGTATTTGAAGCGGCGCTGGCAGTGGCCCCGCCGGGAGCGACGATCGGTGCTGTAGCCGGGGCCGGCGGCTGATTTGACAAGGCCCCGGGTACGCCGCTGGCGCTGTTATTTTTATTAAAACTTTCACTCGATTGTTGACTACGGATAGTCGAACTTTCCGGTGGCGAGTTCGGCCGATAGGTTTCGGCCGCCTGTTCGCTGCGTGAAAAATCGATATCGGCAGTGGCTTCGGCGCGAACATTATGGGCCCCGACGATAGGGCTGATGATCGATTCTATGCGTTTGACAATATTTTCCTGGAAATCTTGCACATACTTGAGTTGTGAAGGGTCGAGGTTGTTATTGCCATTCTGTTTCGACATATCTGATAACAGATTGCCATTTTGATCGATGATCGACACGCTTTTCGGCGACAACTCGGGTACGCTGCTGGCCACCAAATGCAAGATGGCGCTGACTTGTTGTTGGTCGAGAATGCGACCAGGATACAGATTCAACAGCACCGAAGCGGTGGGTTTTTGTTGATCGCGAATGAAGACCGACGATTTTGGCATGGCCAAATGCACGCGTGCCGCTTGGACGGCCGACACCGCTTGGATTGAGCGTGCCAACTCGCCTTCAAGTGCGCGTTGAAAATTGACTTGTTCGAGAAATTGCGAAATACCGAGTTTTTGGTTTTCCATTAATTCAAAACCGACATTGCCACCTTTCGGTAAGCCTTGCGCGGCCAATTTGAGGCGCGCATCATGTACTTGACTGGCCGGTACCAAGATCGCTCCGCCCGATTCCGAGTACTTGTAAGGCACATTCATCTGCTGCAACGATGCGACGATGGCACCGCCATCGCGGTCGGTGAAATTGGAAAACAAGACTTTGTAATCGGGTTGCTGGCTCCACATCCACACCCCGACCATAATCGCCAGCACCAAGGCAGCCCCGGCCGAGAGCAGGGCCGTGCGTACGCCTGGCGTTTGCGCTAAGCCGAAAATTTTTGGTAACTCAGGCGGTACATCGCCGCCCATCAGCGTCGTTTCAGCGGTTGCCATACATTACCTTGCCCGTTGTGGAACTTGAAATAGATTGCAGCATTTTATCAGCCGTTGTGGTTTTTTCCCTGTTGCTGATTGTGGACCGGTTTGGCCAATTCAATTCGCTGAGAACACCTGCTTTTCCCGCTCTGCTCGGACAAATGCCCGTAAGTGACAGTGCTAAGCTTGGTCACATCATGCTTATACTATGCGGGAGGAAAATATGAATGTCGGTGGCATAGATCGCAGCCAGATTGATGCAATGGTGGCGCAACTGAAGGCAGCGGCCGCCAAAATGGAGCCGGCGGTGCAGCCGGTTGGTACGGCCGCGCAAGCGGCACCGTCGAAAGTTAATTTTGCCGATACCTTGAAGGCGACACTCGACCAAGTCAATCAAGTGCAGAGTGATTCGCAGAAGTTAGGGGAAAAATTTGCGCTCGGCGACGATAAGGTCAGTTTGGCCGATGTGATGATTTCGATGCAAAAGGCGAGCATCTCGTTCCAAACCACGGTACAGGTGCGCAATAAGCTGGTGTCTGCGTATCACGACATCATGAGTATGCAGATATAGTTCCTGCTATTTTACTAAGATAGAAAGCGCGCTGCCTTATCCAGGCCGCGCGCTTTTTTTTCAGCGTATGCCGGTCAGCTTGGAATTGCGTTCACGTTCCAACTTCATGATGTAGCGCTGGATGCTGGACAAGACAGAGTTGGATAAATTAATGAACTGACAGCCGACACGTCGGTTGGTTTTGCCATTCAATAAAATCAAATCTTGCGAATTCCGGATCTGCAAGCTGACATCGACTAAGCCTATGCCCGGTAATTCGACCTTGCAATGTTCATAAGTTTGGCCGACGCTGCAATCGAGCTGGCGTTTCTCATCAAGCACGGCAATGCCGCCGCAACTGATATCGACCAAAGATAATTTCAGTACTTCGCTCTGACCCTCGGTATCGAGATGAAAACTGGCCTTGAGCGGGGTCGACAGCGGCGTGTTAATACGATAATTTTCGCGTCTTTGCAGGCGGATGATGCTGGCCGGGATAGAAAATTGCAGCGCCGGGCGATTTTCAAAATCGGTACGCACCGCACCCGTGGTGGAAAACTGTATCCCTATCTTGTCGAGCAAGCCCTCGAACGAGACCCGCGGTGCTTCGACGATGCGTTGATTGGCCAATTGGCTGGGGGCGCTGTCGACGATGACACTGTTATTGGTGTCATCGATCTCGAGTATCGAGGTCAGATAGACTTCCGATCCGCTGTTGATGAGCATGCTGATCAACTGATTATTATCTTTTAATCCACGCAGCAGAGAAATGATCTCCCGACGTGAGTCAACTTGAAACGGACTTTGATTTTCAGTCCCTAGGGACGGCGAAGGTTGCATATTTTTCGTGAGTTATGTGCTGTCAAAACTAAAACAGATCAGGGGGTGGTGCGGTCGATCTGTTTCAGTGTCCCCGATTTTTCGGTGTCGACATGGTAAAGCCAAGCGAGCAGTTCTGCAACAGCCAGATACAGCAAAGGTGGAATATCTGCATCCAAGTCTACTTTCATGAGCAATGATACCAACTCTTTCGACTCATGCACGGCAATTCCGTGTTCTTTGGCGCGCGCAATGATTTGTTCCGCCACCAAACCCTTACCTTTGGCAACCACGCGCGGCGCACCGGCACCGGCTTCGTAGCTGAGGGCGACCGCAGTTTTTTTCGGTTCGGCAGGCGTGCTCAAGATTGTACCGTGATCATCGCCGGCATGCCGGCGGCTTGGGCCAATGCGGCGCTCAGTGTCGGTGTGGCCGCACTGAGTGCCGTGGCCACCGCCGCATCGGGGGCTTGCAAACGTAATTGCAGGGTTTGTCCGCGCAGCGTCAAGAGCGCCTGCACTGGCCCCAGATTCGGCATGTCCAAACGCAGCACACTTTGCCATTGTTCTTCGGCGGGGCCGGCTTTGGGCGCTTTTGCCGTGCCACGCTCGCGCCGAATATCCCACTCCAGCGCTTGGCCGGGGAAGATGTCGCCGCGCCAGCGCAGGGTTTGATCATCGAGGGTTTGTAATTGTTGTTGCACCAGGCTGCGTATGCTGTGGTCGGCACTATCGGTCGCGGCACTGTCACTCCAAGCCGTCGCCGCTAAGCTGGGCAGGTGTGCTTGCGGCTCTTGTAATACCTCGTGCAGCGGTTTTTGTCCGGTCGCCCACTGCGCCAGATGCGATTCATAAAACACCCCGCTTTGCGTAATCTGCTGTTGCAAGGCTGCCGCCGTACTGCTTGAATCAGCGAGCAAGTCGGCATGGGTCAGCACCGGTTCGCTGGCCGCCGGCGGCGCTGCCGAGGGCAGTTGCAGCAGTAAGTTGATCAGTCGACTGGCGTCGCTCAAGGTGGTTCGGCTACTGGCCGAGGTGGGAAGGGCGCTGGTGCTGCTGGCTGCCAGACTCGCTGCCAGCGCCGTCGCTGCGGTGCTGTTGGTGGCGGCAGATTTCGTTTCAGCAGTGAGCATGCCCGGCGTGCTGAGGCTTAAGCCGGGCGGTGTGCTATTGGTCAGGCGCATGGCTAAGTTGTCGCCGACTTGGCTGCCAGCCGGCAGCAGCATATGCAGCCGGCTGCCAGCCAGATCAACTTCGAAGCTACCATCTGCCAGTTGGCTCAGTACTTGTGCTTTGAGCTCAGTAGTGCTGCTCAAATGGCTCAGCGCCTCAGCCGGTCCGAGCAGTACCACGCTTTTGCTGGCACCGGCGACGCTTGCCAGCGGCGTCCGCGCCGCACTGTCGAGACCCTCAATCATGCCATGGCTGCTCAGACACCGTGTCCGGCACCATACGCATGATTTAACTTATGCGAAGTACGCGAAGTATTGATCAAGTTGGACAATTCTTCCATCCACGGCTCAGTAATGTCGCGAATTTCCTTGTCATGCGCGAGAATTTTCTTTATCACGCGAATTTTTCTTTCCTTCTGTTCCGGCGAAAGAAAGCCGCCCGACTCGCCATCGCGTATCGTCTGCACTTTACTGCTGCAATCAGATTCCAAGCGCGTCAGTAATTCCCAGTCGCGCTCACGAGCAGCATGCAACATTTGGTCGGTAATGACGGCGATATGTTCATACAGCGTGATGATTTCTAAGCTTTCCATAGTCGGTTATGCCTCAAAGACGTGCACTGCGCGGGGTTGTAAAGGATCGAAATTCGGCATGACCTGGGCGCTTTGAGCCACTATCGGCGCAGCCGGCGCAATCGCTTCCCAAGTGGTTTTCAAATCGCGTAACAAGGTTTGCACCTCGGCGAGCAAGCTTTCATCATTTTTTGCATTGGCTAAAAATAATTGTGTGCTCATGTATTCATACAGCGCATCGAGATTAATGGCGATGTCACCGCCGGCTTGTTTGTCTAAGCTGGCGCGCAAACCGTTGTCGATGATGGAAATCGCATGCGAGATCGATTTGCCTTTGGCGGCGATTTCTTTCTTGCGCATCTGATTGATCGCATTGCCGATCGCAACAATGGCACCGTCATACAGCATGACGATGAGCTTGTGCGGATTGGCCGAGCTCACCCCGGTTTCTTCGCTGACGCGAGCGTA
Organism: Undibacterium sp. 5I2; assembly: GCF_035019605.1. NCBI lineage: Bacteria > Pseudomonadati > Pseudomonadota > Betaproteobacteria > Burkholderiales > Oxalobacteraceae > Undibacterium > Undibacterium sp. 5I2. The sequence continues at coordinate 20,847 of NZ_JASJVS010000028.1, forward strand.
AGCGTTCGCGCCGTTTAATTTAGCTGAGCCAAACATAGTGGGTCCTTTGCTGGGTGATAAAGTTCATGACTATTTGTGTCTATTTGCTGGTCGTGCCGTTCAACACGCCGATTTGCTGTGTCAAAAAGCTCGTGGTCGCCTGCGCACTCGATATGATCGTGTCAAGTGCGCTGTACTGCGCCATCAGACGTGCCTGCGTCAATGCCAAGCGCGCATTGAGATTGGTCGTTTGTGTGGTCAGTTGCGTGAGTGAGCTGTTAATGCCCTTGGTGGCGCTGGCGATGGTGCCGGTCGAGCTCAAGATGCTGCTGGTAAGGTTATTGAGTTGATACGCGTAACCCTGAGAAAAATTCACCGAACCACGGCTGCCAGTTGATCCGCCATTGATCAGCAGTTGCAAGCCTTCCGAAGCCGAACCGCCCGATCCGGTCAGAATTTGCCCCTTGCCGGTGGCGGATACGCCGTTAAAAGAGCCGGCGACATTTTTGCCGTTGGTGCCGCCGGAAACCGTGCCGCTGAAGGCCGAAATCAAGGTGCCGCTGCTATTGGCCAAGTTGATACTCGAGGTGCTGCCAAAGCTGGCCGATTGCAAATTAAGAAAGCCATTGGTGTCGATCGAGGCCACGACCGATAAGCCACCGCTGGAAAAACCGGAGCTGCCATTAATCGAAGATTGCAGCATTGTCGCGAACTGGGTGGCGTTGTAACTGCCGGCCGGTAAGCTGACGTTGGCCGTCACACCATCGAGCGTTACGCCGATCGTGGTACCGGCAGCAATCGTGGTCGAGGCGCTGTTGAGATTGGTGTTGCCAACCATCAGCCCCTGAGTGGCAATCTGCGTGATATTAACCGCATAATTGCCAGCCTGGGTGGCCGAGCTCGAGCCGACCAGAGTGCTCAGGCTATCGTTCGACTTACCCATGGAGGCGAATAAACCACCGATATCGCCGAAATTACTATTGAGTGCCGTCGTCAGCTTGGTCGAGTCGGCTGCCAGCGTGCCATCTTTTTGAAACGTGATACCAATCTGCGCCAAGCTGGTAAAGCCGCCGCCGGTACCATTGACCGCCGTACCCAGAGTGGTACGCAACTGGTTTTGTATGGTGCGGGTAGTCGGGTCACCCAGCAGCGCGCCGCCGGTCTTGGTGGTGGCATTGTAGGAGGTGAGTTGGCCGATGACCGTAGTGAGGTTGTTATACGCGGTGATCATCGCGGTAATCCCCGATTGCACCGCGGTTTTATTGGCCGCCACAGTAATGGTGGTGCTGCCGACTTTTGCGACATTGAAACTCATCCCTTGCACCGAACTGCTCACGCTGTTGGTCGCGCTGGTGATGGCGATGCCATTGATGGTCAGCTTGGCACTCTGGGCCGAGGTGATTTCGGTGAAATTCTGGGTGCTGCCCGGATCATAATTGAATAAGGCTTGCACGGCCGCGTCGCCAGTACTGGAAGCGCTGATCTTCATGCTCGAGTTGGCACCCGTGGTCGAAGAGGCCAGTACCAAGTGATACGGTGTGGCACTGCCATCACCGACGATCGAGGCGGACACGCCCAAGGCGGCCGTATTGATGGCGTCGCGTATGCCTTGCAAAGAATTATTCGTGCTATCTATGGTAATCGTGCCGGTGGCATTGCTGGCATCTTGAGTAAACGTCGAGCCGGTATATACGCCGCCGGTTGCCGTGCCGCCGGTAATCGCCCCAAATTGAAAGCTGATGGTGGTGCTGGTGCCGCTGCCTATCGCATTCGACGAGGACACCTGACCGGCACTGGAAATCGATTGTGCTTGCGCTAGCTGTGTGACGGCCAGGCTGTAGCTGCCGGCTGAGGCAACGCTGGTAGTGGTGGCCGAGGCAACGCTGGAGTCGCCCGAAGTAGCCGTCAGGTTTTTAAACGTGGAGGAATTAGCCAGGGCCGTGAGCGAACTCTGAAACGAGCTGACCGCACTGCTGAGCGTACCGTAAGCGGTCAAGTCGGCATTGTAGCTGGTCTGTTTTTTTTGTATCGTCGTCAGCGGTGCGCTTTCGAGCTGCATGAGCTTGCTGACGATGCCAGTGACGTCGAGGCCAGAACCGATGCCGGTGGATTGTATTGCCACAATAATTCTCCTTTGTTAAGCGATACTGTATCAAACCACTGCACGATTCAATTGCTTCGTCAGAGGGGTATTTGCCCTCTATATTAGCGCCTGGGCGCAATTACGCCTGTTGCTTGATCAGTAAACCCTGTAATTTATCCAAAGATTTGGAAATTTCAAGCGCTTCTTGACTCGGCATTTGCCGCAGCACTTGATTAGTTTTTTCATCGACCACTTTGACAATCACGCGCTTGCTGTCGGCATCGATGGAAAAACGCACCTCTTGATTATGACTTTGCAATGCTTGATTGATTTCTTTGACGGCTTGCTTGAGCTGGGCCGGGTCGGTTTTTTTCTCGGCGGCAGGCGCGACGGTGTTACTTGCGCTGGCGCTGGTGTTGGCTGTAGTGAAAGTCGCCGCCGCTGGGGGCGCGGTTTCTTTATCGATATTTTTACTGCTGATCAATTGTCCCGAGGGAAGGCTGCTGCCAGTCGCGAGTATGTCCATGATCATTTCCTTCAAATTAGATTCCCCCGTTCAAAACTTGAACGGGGGAATAGGCTACGTCAAGACGTTAATCAAGAATTAACGCAGCAGAGCAAGAACACCACTTGGTGCCGAGTTAGCTTGCGCCAAGATTGCCGTACCAGCTTGTTGCAATACTTGGGCACGTGTCATGTTGGCAGTTTCCGATGCAAAGTCAGCATCTTGAATACGGCTACGGGAAGAAGCCAAATTCTCTTGCGAAGTTTGCAGGCTGGTAACAGCCGAAGTGAAACGATTTTGGTAAGCACCGAGCGAAGCGCGCGAGGTATTCACCGATTGAATCGCTGCATCGATTGTTGCCAAAGCGGACGTTGCACCGGCTGCCGTGGTCAGGTCGAGTGAAGAGACCCCGGCACCGGCTGTCGTGGTTTGTGTTGCTTTACCCGTTGCGATACCGGCGGCTGTGGCACCGGTACCGGCACCTGCGCTGGTCGTACCGGCGGTCAAGCCTGAGGCCGTTGCGGCAGCGCCAGTAATGACGGTTGTGAATGCAGCACCGGTGGTCGATTTCAAAGTGACCAGGCCGGCTGAGTCGGCGCTGGCAGTTACACCAGATTTGCTCGCTACGGCATTGACTGCGTCGGCAATGTTTTGACCAGCGACTTGCGAGGTCGAAGCAGAGGAAACTGCACCGATATCGACGCCATTGATTTTGATACCACCGGAGCTGACGCCACCACCACTACCGGCAACGGCTGCTGTACCAGTTACGGCTGCACCGGAACCGTTATCAATGACGATACCAGCGGCAGCAGTCGAAGACAAATTGACTTGACCAGTTGTGGTTGAGGTGTAGGCAGCAGCAGCAGAAGCGCCATCGGTAGTCAAACCAGTATTGGTGTCGAGTGCGCCGGCAGTCGCTGCGCGTTCAACTGTGATATTGCGACCATCGGACGCGGCCAAGGAAACGGCACCCGTGGTCGTGTCGAAAGTTGCTGTAACACCAGTTTGCGAAGTTTTTGCATTGATCGCTGCGCTGACTTGCGAACCGCGTGAAACGACGCTGGAGCCGGAAGAAATTGCACCGATATCGACGCCATTGATCTTGATGTCGCCAGCGGCGATCGCTGTTTTTGTGGTCGCTGCGGTACCGCTGATGGTGGTCGCTTGTGCCGTAGCCACGACACCAGTTGTACCGGTCGAAGCATTGATGGCCGCTGCTTTGGCGATCGCACTGGCGGCAGCATCTTTATATGATACGCCGTCGGCCGAGCTGGCACCGATATTGGCACCATTGATGACCAGATCACCGGCACCGATTGCATTGTTGGTGGAGCTGCTGCCGGACACGGTAGACGAGTAACCGGAAGTCGAACCGACGCCGAGCGAGCTCGATTTGGCGCTGGAAATCGCACCGATGGTGATTTGATCATTGGCAGAGCCATTGGCACCGACTTGGAACGATTGGTTGGAGAAGCTGCCGTCAAGCAAGTTCACGCCATTGAAGTTCGATGTGCTGGCAACGCGGTTGATCTCAGAGATCAACTGATGCGATTCATTATTGAGAGCGGCGCGATCGGAAGCACTGTTGGTACCATTGGATGCTTGCACGGCCAAGTCACGAATACGTTGCAAGTTAGTAGAGATTTGCGACAAATCGCCCTCAGCGGTTTGCGCTAAAGAGATACCGTCGTTCGCATTACGGGCCGCTTGATTCTGGCCATTCAGTTGCGAAGTCATACGTTGTGAGATCGCCAAACCAGCAGCGTCATCTTTGGCGCTGTTGATACGCAAGCCGGAAGACAGGCGTTGCATGGCTGTGGCTAACGATGATTGCGATTTAGTCAGATTATTCTGCGCAGTCATCGAAGCGATGTTGGTATTGATATATGAGGCCATGGTGATTCTCCTTACCTAAGTTATGCCGATTGGCTAGTCCGTCTGAACTTTGGTCTTATTTCCTGTTGCTTCACGACCGCCGTTGAAATTGGTAACGGACGGGTTCGTCAAATGTTTAACTTATTGCTGTAAATAAATAATTTATTTTTGACTCAAGTTTTAATAAAGCTTCCGCTCAACGGCAGGTTTTTTAAATTCTTTAGGGCTAATTTTCTTTTAATTGCAGTAATAGATAGGCTTTTTTCGAAGAAAATGATTGTCTTTAATTTAATAAATTAGTCTCTGGCAAGCCAGTGAAGATCGGCGGGTAGTGTTAAAAGGAAACATTTCCTCAGAAATTACTGGGAATCGCCACGCAATAGTGCTTGCTAGACATTCTTTAAGCTAAGCTGAGCACGTTTCCACCCTCTGATCGGCGGATGAAACTGGCGTTTGCCCGATAAACTGCGAGTGTGAGTGAAGCAAGGTATAAGAGCAAAAAGAGCAAAATCAAGAAACACGTACTTTTTCCTTGAGGAAATGATGAAAGCAGGAAAATTGAAGCTGGCCAGCATCGGCGAAGCGAAAAAATTATTCAAGGCCAATGCCTTGCCTGAGGCTGAATTGGCCTGTCGGCAACTGATCGGGAAATTCCCGCTGCATGCCGAAGCCAATTACTTATTGGCGAAAATCGCCTTGAAGCGGCAGGATTGTAGTTTGGCCTTTACCTATTTGCGCAGCGCCATGTCGAGTGTACAGATACGCAGCCAAGATGCGCGCGAATTTTATGATTTTCTTGATGTCTGCTTGAGCACTCTTCAATTCGAGCTCATGGAGCAGGGCAGTCTGTGGTTGAGCGCACAGTGCCCCAAAGATGCCTATGCCTGGGATTACCTGGCGATCTCTTTTATACAGCAGGAGAAATTCCAGGTCGCCTTGGCCGCTGCCGAGAAATCCTTGGTGTTGCTGCCAACTAATGCCCGGATGTGCAACAACGCCGGTGCCGCCTTAAATGGTCTGCACAAGTTTGCCGCCGCCATTCCCTACCTTGAACGTGCTGTGTTGTATGAACCCTCATTGGCGAATGCGCATAATAATCTGGGCAATGCGCTCAATGGGGTAGAGCGTAAACAAGAGGCGATATACAGTTACCTGCGCGCGATCGCGATCGATTCGAACAGTTATTATATTCACAGCAATTTGGCAGGGGTGTATGTTGATCTGCAGCGCTTCGAAGAAGCAACTACCCATCATCTGCGCTCGATAGAGCTTAATCCGGCTTACATCAAGCCTTATGCGGCCCTGATTAATACCTTTGCTCGCGTCGGTCAGGTCGGTGCCGCCTTGGATTTGGCGCAAGTGGCGTTTACCCATAGCAAAGACGATGCGGAATTATGGTCTGCCTACGGCAATACATTGCAAAAAGCGCATCAATTGGATGCGGCGATTGAAGCGTATATGCAGGCTTTGAAGCTGGAAAAAGATCCGCAATCGGATTTTGCGCGCAAAGTATTCAGCTCACTATTGTTTACCTTGAATTGTCATGCCGATCTATCTGCTGAAGTGATATACAGCGCCTATCAAGATTTTGAAATACGCTTCGGGGTACCGTTCCGCTCCGCATGGACGGTATTGAATAATGAGAAAAACCCAGGCAAGCGCTTGAAAGTCGGCTATCTGTCTCAGGCATTTTGTAATCAAGTTTGCCGTTACTTCCTTTTACCTTTGCTCGAACAGCATGACAGCGCCGTAGTGGAAGTGTTTGCCTATTCCGACCCGCCTTACGAAGATCATGTTACCGAACGCTACCAGGCCAGTGTCGATCATTGGCGCGACACCCGTGGCATGAGCGATGAAGCCATCGTTGAGCTGATTAAGAGCGATGGCATCGATATCTTGATCGATATTTCCGGCCATTCCACCGATAACCGGCTCGGTGTTTTTGCGCGCAAGCCGGCACCCGTCTCCTTACATTGGCTCGATTTCGGCTATACCACCGGTCTGACTGCCGTCGATTACTATTTAACCGACAGCCAAGGCGTCACCGATGATTGTGACCATCTGTTTTCAGAAAAATTATGGCGACTCGATGGCCCCGCGTTCGCCTATCGACCGGATTTTCAAGAAGAATTCGCGACCGATTCGCCATTTTTACAAGACGGCATCATTACCTTCGGCAGTCTGTCGCGTGCTAATCGCATCAACCATAAGCTCATTGCCGTGTGGGCGGCGATCCTTGATGCCATGCCGAATTCGCGCTTGGTGATCAACAGCGGTGACTTCAAAGATAAGCCGAATCAAGATGCCATGGCCCAGCGCTTTGTCGATCTCGGTATTGCGCGCGATCGTCTTGAGGTCGGTTATGACAGTCCGTCGCGGATACCTCTGAGTAAGATCGACATCAGTTTGGATTGCTTTCCACATAATTCCGGCACCACCTTGATCGAATCGCTGTATATGGGGGTGCCTTTCGTGAGTTTGGCGAATCGGCCTACCGTCGGTCGTATCGGTTCGAGTGTGCTGGCTGCAGCCGGTCATCGCGAATGGATCGCCGAAACCGAAATGGAGTATGCCGAAAAGGTCTTGACCTTGGCGCACGACACCGAAGCCTTGATACATTTGAGGAAAAATTTGCGCCGTGAAATACAAGGCTCGCCACTGATGGATGAAGTTGGCTTTGCCCGTTCGGTCGAAAAAGCCTATCGCCAAATGTGGCAAATCTATTGCCAAAAGGATAATGCATGAAAGCCGTGATACTGGCCGGCGGTCTCGGTACCCGGATTTCCGAAGAAACCTCGCTGCGCCCGAAGCCGATGATAGAAATCGGCGGTTATCCTATTCTTTGGCATATCATGAAATCGTATTCTGCCCATGGAGTCAATGAATTCGTGATTTGCTGCGGTTACAAGGGTTACGTGATCAAGGAGTATTTTGCCAATTACTTCCTGCACATGTCCGATGTCACTTTTGATATGCAGAATAACCGCATGGAAGTACATGAACGGCATGCCGAACCGTGGAAGGTGACGCTGGTCGATACCGGCGACGACACCATGACGGGCGGCCGTTTGAAGCGCGTGGCGCGGTATATAGAAAATGAAGAAGCGTTTTGCTTTACCTATGGCGATGGGGTGTCGAACGTCGATATCGCTGCCTCGATTGCCTTTCATAAACAGCATGGAAAAGCCGCCACGGTCACGGCCGTTTTGCCGCCTGGGCGATATGGTGCGCTCGAACGTGATGCTGACAGGGTGGCAGGATTTACTGAAAAGCCGCGCGGTGATGGTGGTTGGATCAATGGCGGTTATTTTGTGTTGTCACCCTCGGTACTCGATTTGATCGATGATGATAGCCAGAGTTGGGAATTGGAACCGCTCAATCGCTTAGCCACCCAACAGCAGTTAATGGCTTACGAACACAGTGGCTATTGGCAACCGATGGATACCTTGCGGGAAAAAAATCTACTCGAAGAATTGTGGGCTTCCGGGAAAGCGCCATGGAAAATTTGGTAACTTTACCGTCGCCTCAGCCTGATCCGGCGTACTGGCGTGGTCGGCGTGTCTTGTTGACAGGTCATACCGGTTTCAAAGGCGCATGGTTGGCGTTCTGGTTACACAGTATGGGTGCCGAGGTGCTCGGTATCGCCTTAGCGCCCGCCACAAAGCCGAATTTATTTCAGGCCTTAGGGCTGGCTGAGCAGATGCACAGCCGTGTGATCGATATCCGCGACGCCGCAGCGCTGAAACCAGCGGTGCAAGCGTTCGCGCCGCAAACCGTGTTCCACCTCGCGGCGCAAGCCTTGGTGCGCGCCGCCTATGCTGATCCGATTGCGACTTACCACACCAATGTGATGGGGACGGCGCACCTGCTCGAAGCCTTGCGCACGCTCAGTTCGCTCGAGGCCGTGCTGTGTATCACCACGGATAAAGTCTATAAAAATCTCGAATCGCCACAGCCTTACGCGGAAAATGCAGAACTTGGCGGCCATGATCCTTACAGTGCCAGCAAGGCCGCGTCAGAATTGCTGATCGCCAGCTATCGTGCGGCATTTTTTGATGCCATGGGCGTGCCGCTGGCAGTCGCCCGTGCGGGGAATGTCATCGGCGGCGGCGATTGGTCGGCTGATCGCTTATTACCCGATGCAATCCGCGCCTGGCAGCAAGGTGATTGTTTGCAGATTCGTCGCCCTGATGCCGTGCGCCCATGGCAGCATGTGCTCGAACCGCTGTCGGCGTATTTATGTTTGGCCGAACGCTTACCGCATCAAGCATCCTACGCCACAGCCTGGAATATCGGCCCGGACGGGGCGGCCAGCGTGCGTCAGGTGATACAACTGGCGCAGCACGCCTATGGCAGTGGCCGCACCGAGTTTGCCGAGGCGTTGAGTGGCCCGCATGAAGCCGGCTACTTGGCACTCGACGCGGGCAAGGCGCGCCGTGAATTAGGCATTATTCCGCGCTGGAGCTTGGAACAAGCGGTGACCCGCAGCATGCATTGGTATCGCGATTTCGCGGCTGGCCAAACGGCCGAGGATTTGTGTGCGGCTGATCTGGCCGCTTATCTGGCACCTGCCACCAATGCGCCAACAGGAAAGGCCTGAGCCATGACAGCGAGGTTTGAACTGATAGAAACACCTTTGCAAGGCTTGCATCTGATACAAAGAAGCGTGCTCGGCGATGTGCGCGGCAGCTTGCAACGCTTGTTTTGCCAAGACGAATTGGCGCTGTTCGGCTGGTCGGCACCGCTGGCCCAAGTCAATCATACTTTTACGCGTGAGTGCGGCAGCGTGCGCGGTCTGCATTTGCAATTGCCGCCACACGGCGAAGCAAAATTGATTACCTGTTTGCGTGGCGCAGTGTGGGATGTGGCGGTCGATTTACGCGCTGGCTCAGCGACATTTTTGCACTGGCATGCCGTGCATTTGGTGGCGGAACAAGCTTGTTCTTACTTGATACCGGCCGGTTTTGCGCATGGCTTTCAAACCCTCACGGATGAGGTGGAAATGCTGTACTGCCATAGCCATCAGTATGTTGCTGAGAGCGAATTCGGCCTGCACGCGTTCGACCCGGCGCTGGCGATCACTTGGCCTTTGCCGGTGACGCAACACTCTGAGCGCGACCGTCATAGTGCTTTTATTGATACGACTTTTTCAGGAATTCAATTATGAAATGCCGCCATTGCGCCGCGCCACTCGAACAGGTTTTTCTCGACCTCGGCAGCGCGCCGCCATCGAACGCTTATCTGCGTGAGAGTGATTTGCCGCGCGCGGAAACCTGGTTGCCCTTGAAAATCATGATTTGCACCTCGTGTTGGTTGGCGCAAACAGAAGATTTCACCGGTAGAGAAAATCTGTTCGATGCCGATTATGCCTATTTCAGTTCTTGCTCCTCGGGCTGGCTGGCCCATGCGCAGCGTTTTGTCAGCGACATGATCAGTCAACTCGGTCTCGATGGCGGCAGCATGGTGGCGGAAATCGCCGCCAATGATGGCTACCTGTTGCAATATGTAAAAGCGGCCGGCATTCCTTGTTATGGGGTTGAACCCACGCACAGCACGGCGAGTGCCGCCAGCGCCAAGGGCTTGACTATTTACGAGCAATTTTTTGGCTCGGCATTGGCGCAGGAATTGCTGGAGCAGGGGCGGGCAGTCGATTTACTGGTGGCCAACAATGTCTTGGCCCATGTGCCGGATATCAATGACTTTGTTGCAGCATTTGCACAGTTATTAAAGCCGCACGGCGTGCTCAGCGTGGAATTCCCGCATTTATTGAATATGGTGCAGCAAAACCAGTTTGATACGGCGTATCACGAACATTATTCCTATCTGTCGTTTCATGCGGTGCAGCGAATTTTTGCCGCACAGGGCTTGCAAGTCTTCGATGTGCAGGAATGGCCTACCCATGGCGGCAGCTTGCGCGTGTTGGCGCAGCGCTGCGATAGTGGAACGCGCGCGATCACGGCTGGGGTTGGGCAGATGCTGGCGCGCGAAGTGGCCGCAGGCATGTTGGACGTGGCATTTTATCGCCATGCCCAAGCGGCGGCAGAAACAGCCAAATTTGCCTTGCTCGAATTTTTACTCGATTGCCGCCGCAAGGGTTTGAAGATTGCCGCGTATGGAGCTGCAGCCAAAGGCAATACACTGCTCAATTTCGCCGGAGTGAAAGCCGATTTACTGCCGTATGTGGTTGATATCAATCCGCACAAGCAGGGGAAATACTTACCTGGCAGCAGAATACCGATAGTTGGCGTCGAGCATATGCAACGCCATCGTCCTGATGTCATTATGATTTTGCCGTGGAATTTACACCTCGAGATCATGCGTGAATTAGAAACTGTTTTACAAGTTCCGGCACAATTCTTTATCGCCATACCGGCAATACATCAACTTAAGCTCAGCTAATCTCTGTGAAGGATGGAAAAATGATACCAGTCTTTAAACCGCTCATCGAGCAAGAAGAAATCGATGCCAGCAGAAAATCTCTCGAAATGGGTTGGCTGGGCATGGGCAGCTATGTGGCCGAATTTGAGCAGCAAGTGCAAAAAATTATACAGACTGAGGATCGCTATGTTGCCGCAGTCAGTACCGGTACGGCGGCTTTGCATATTGCTTTGCTGATTGCCGGCGTGGAAAAAGGCGACGAAGTCATCGTTGCTTCATTTAATTGTTCGGCTGATTTTCAGGCAGTAGGCTGGGTGCAGGCTGAGCTAGTTTTTTGCGATTGTGATGACAACACGCTGGAACTTGATTTAGTCAAGGCGGAACAGTTAATTACGCCTAAGACCAAGGTCATTATCGTCATGGATTACGATTGCATTATTTCGAATCATGATGCGATTGCTGCCTTCGCCGAAAAACATCAGTTACGCGTCATTCATGATGCCGCCCATTCCTTCGGCTCCTCGTATAAAGGCAAGCCGGTAGGCAGTTTTTCTGATATCTGTGTGTTCAGTCATGATCCGGTGAAAACCATCACTTGTCTCGATGGCGGAACCATTATCGTCAGAACCAAAGAAGAACTGGCGTATGTCCACGAATTGCGGCTGTTAGGCATGCAGCAGCCTTCCTCGGTCATGTATCAAAACCAAAGAGCCTGGACTTTTGATGTGGAACGGGTCGGTTTCCGTTATCACATGCTCAATATGCATGCTGCCATAGGACTGGCACAATTGAGTAAATTGGATGTGATCACGCAATCTCGTCGCGATGCTTCGCGCCACTACAATCAGCTATTGGCCGATTTGCCGCTGGTTCGCGTACCGAAAACTGATTTTGCCGAGGTCAATCCTTTTCTGTATTACATCCGGGTACCGCAACAACAACGCGATGATTTACGTGCGTTTCTTAAAGAAAACGGCGTCGACACCGGTATCCATTGGCAGCCAGGCCATCTGTTTTCGCTCTGGAAGAATTGCAAAGCCGGTGACTTGTCGGTAACGGATGCAGTCGGTGCGGAAATTTTATCCTTGCCCTTGCATTCCAAAATGGCGATGGCGACGGTAGAGGAAGTGGCTCGTCAAATTCATCGCTTTTTTGAAAGGGCTTAAGCATGTCCGGTACCCTTGCAAATGGAAAGACTCTATTACAAGCGCTGAAGCGCGCCGCCGGTTCCGGCCGAGTCGGACTGGCCATTCCTGTGGGCCGGCCGGTGAGCGGCTATTTAAGGGTGATTCCGACGGCAGCGGGCCAGCTCGACCCCATCGACCTGCAATTGCTCAGCGAGTGGCGCAACAAATACGTCACCTCATTTTTGACGGAATTTCACGCGCACCCGGAACGCACGGCCGATTGGTTGACTGAGTATGTGCATGACAATGATAGCAAAATCCTGTTCATGCTGGAAGATTTGCATGGTACAAGGCTGGGTCATGTCGGTATCGCTTTCATCGATTGGGCCAGCGGCTATGGCGAAGCCGATGCCATCGTCAGCGGCGGCGACTCGCCACCGGGCTTGATGAAGCTGGCGCTGCAAACCAGCTTGGCATGGGTGCGCGATCAATTGGGCATACAGACGATCGCTGTGCGCGTGCGCTCAGATAACAGCGCACTGGATTTTTATCGCAAAGTGGGGTTTCAAGAAACTAAACGTATTTGTTTGCGCAAAGAGTTCGTTGCTGATGGCATAGCCTGGCATGAAGACCCGAGCCTGAGTGAGGTCGAACCAAGCTTGGTCTATATGATTTATGAGGCGAGCGCATGAAGGTATTGAGCTTGGGTAGGGCTGGCTTATTGCAGTATGTGCTGCGTCAATTGCATGCATTCTTTCCAGATGAACAGGAAAACTTGCCGGCACTGTTAGAGGCCGACCTCGATCAAGCCTTGGAACGCCTGCATAGTTGTATTAATGCGGTGCGCTTGTGGCCGGAAAATCAATTCGACTATCTGCATTCAACCCAGTATGCGATGTTTCTGTATTTCCTCTCCAATACCATCTGGCGTAATCGTGCAGAGAAAATTGTCTGCACCAAGCTGTTTTATCTGAATAAAGCCTTGAACGGCATCGATTGTTTTTATGAAGTCGAACTGCCGTCCATCTTTTTCATCGGGCATACCGTCGGCATCGTGCTGGCTAAAGCCAGCTACGCCGATTACCTGGTGCTGTATCAAAATTCCACGGTTGGTAAAAACCATGGGGTGGCACCGGTACTGGGCCGGGGTGTGGTGATGTATCCGAATACCGCCATCATCGGTCGTTGCGATGTGAAACCCGGCAGCGTGATCGCCCAAGGTGTGAGCGTGATTAATCACGACACACCCGGCAATTGCCTGGTATTTCAAGCGGCGGATGGCGGCTTGACGTGCAAGCCCAACGAACGCGATATCTTGGCCGATATTTTCCGGCGCTGAATCAGCTCGCCTGCATCACCCGATTTTTACCGGCACTTTTGGCCGCATACATGGCTTTGTCCGCTCGTTTGATCAGCGCTTCCTGGGTTTCGCCGGCTGCGCGCAAGGCTACTCCGGCAGAAAAAGTGATGAACAAGCGCTGTGCATCGGTGCTGAAGAAATGCGTCGTCAATTCGCGCTGTACCCGTGTCATTGCCAGCGCGGCTTCGTCGATTTCGGTTTCCGGCATGATGATGACAAACTCTTCGCCACCATAGCGCGCGATCACATCGATCGAGCGCAGCGTTTGTTTGACGATGCGGACCAAATGTACCAGAGCCTCATCGCCGGCCGCATGGCCGTGTTGGTCATTGAGCTTTTTGAAGTTATCGAGATCGAGCATGGCCACGCACAGCGGCGTGCCGCGCCGATCGGCGCGATCGGCTTCGCGCTCATAAATATCATCCATACCGCGCCGGTTCAGGCTGCCGGTCAGTTGATCTTCGCGTACCAGTTCACTCATGTGCGCGAGCTTGCTCTCCAAATTCTTGATCTTCTCTTCCGCATCCGTGACTTCTTTTTGCGCTGCCACGATGATGTCGCGTGAACGGATCGTTTCACTGCGTACCGTCCGGGTCTCATTGAGAATATTGCTGATGATGCCAGCGACTTGGCCAGCATTGGTGGCGCTGCCGATTTCGACTGCGTAGTCATCCATCTTATGTTGATAGACATCGGTGCTCACGACCATCGCATCGAGACGGTCGATAAACGCCGTCATCATGTTCTTGACCGACGTTTTGGAGGCAGCGATACTGGTCTTCAGAGTCGCTTGCTTATAAATCACTTCTTTCAGGCTGCGCGTGGCGTCCTGTAGCGCGCGATGGTCGATCGGTCCGGCGATCAGATGCCGCACCACGTCGATTTGACCACGCAGCCAGTTGTCATTGTCGAGCAAATCATGAATATTGGTGAGCAAGAGATCGAACAGGCGTAGCAGTAATTCTTGTTGTTCTGCGCTGTCGCCGCTTTGCAGTTCAATTTGAAAGCATAAATGCTTCAAGCGGACTGCGACTTGGTTGAGTGCGCCTTCAGTCTCGGCCTGCTTCACTTCCACGCCCAGCGCTTCCGCTTCGCTGGCCAAGCTGGGGGTGGGTTTGAGCAGTGAGAACAGTGCCAGCGTCAGGGTACGATAGAGTAAATCTTGCAGCAACTTGCGGCAGGGGTCGACCGCTTCATCGACCAAGGAAATCGTGTTCAGTGGTGGCGTCGCGCTACTGGCAAGTGCTGTACTACTGAGAGCGAACGCAGCAGCAGGGGGCGCGCTGATGCGTTCGCTCAGCTGTCGCAGACCCTTGCTGTAATCATCCCAGTTACCGGTTTTGGCGGCGCGGCTGAAGCGATGGCCATAGGTTTCGAGTTCGCTGCCCGAGTTTTGCAAGCTGGCGGCGAAACTGGTCAGCAGATTTTCTGCTGCCGATGGCGCGGCCGCGGCAGCTGGAATGGTAGCGGCGACTTCGAGCGGCAGACCGGCGATGTCATGATAGAGCTTACTGTAGGCGTCCGGGGTCGGTGCGATACGTTGTATGGCCAACTGGCGAAAGGTTTCGCGGGCGATGTCGGTGGGGCTTTTGAATTGCGAATTATTTGTTGTATTGGACATGGGTGTCAGTTCGCAAAAAAAGGATTAATCCACCAATTGATTCTTGATTGCATAGTGCGTAATTTCTGCATTGTGCCGTAATTTCATCTTCAGTAATATCCTGGAACGGTATTCACTGATGGTTTTTACCGACAAAGATAATTCTTTGGCAATGTCGCTGACCGAGCGACCGGAGGCAATCATGGTCAAGGTTTGGAATTCGCGGTCCGACAAGGTTTTGTGCAAGGCATCTTCATGTTCTTGGTTGAGGTTGTTGGCCAAGTCTTGCGCCAGTTGCGCGCTGATGTATTTCAGGCCGCCGGCGACCTGGCGGATCGCTGTCAGGATGTCGCCGGTGCTGCTTTGCTTGTTGATATAGCCGGATGCGCCGGCCTTGAGGGCGCGTATCGCGTATTGGTCTTCGCGATATACCGAAAACATCAGAATATTAGCCGTCGGTTTCTCAGTCTTGATCTGTTTAAGTACTTCCAAACCGTTTTTATCGCCCAGAGCGATGTCGAGCAGCATGACTTGATAATCGAGCTGGCGCGACAAACGAATTGCTTCCAAGCCGCCGCTGGCTTCGCCGGCCAAGCCGATGTCACCGCTGGTGGCGATGATGCTCTTGATGCCTTCCCGGACGATGGCATAATCGTCGACAACGAATAATTTGATCGGCGTGTAATCAGCCATGCACAATTCCATTTCTGTATGAGTCTGCCGGGTGCAAACGCCAAGCGCTGCGGATCGCTGACTATCCTAGGGAAGCGCGGATTAAATCCGCACTTCCTTAGCCGCAGCTCGCATACAATGGCGTGTATCGTTTTGCTATCCCTTATAAAATATGTCCATATTTTATAAGGGATAGCCGGTATATGGTGAGAAGATAGCAATAAATTTGATCTGACTTGAGACGATGGTAAAAATAAAGCAAGCATTGGCAACAGCAAGCCCGGCGGACGACGACGAAGACTTCGGTGCGCCGGCGATTCCGGCTGGCTCAAAAAACTACATGACCCCGGCCGGCCACGCGCAGATGAAGGAAGAATTTCTGCGTTTGATCGATGTCGACCGCCCCGAAGTGGTCAACATCGTCCACTGGGCTGCTTCGAATGGCGATCGTTCGGAAAACGGCGATTACATCTACGGCAAGCGGCGCTTGCGGGAGATCGACCGGCGGATTCATTTTTTAACCAAGCGTCTCGATCTCGCTGAGGTAGTCGATCCGCGCGTGCATCATGGCTCGGACCAGATTTTTTTCGGCGCTACCATCGTCTATGAAAACCAGCATGGCACCGAAGTGTGCATTACCATAGTCGGGATCGATGAATTCGATCCCTTGGCTGGAAGAATCAGTTGGATTTCTCCGGTTGCGCGGGCTTTGACGAAATCGCGTATCGGCGATACAGTCATGCTGAAAACCCCTTCCGGACTCGATGAATTGACCATCATCGACGTCACTTACCCTGCTTGACCGACGCTGGAACACTGCCCATGGCCTTTAATACCCTGACAATCAATCATCCCTTACGCATTCCCTTAGCCGCCGAAGTCCATTCGCGGCCTTCCTTGGAGTTGGCCGGGGCGGAAACCCTGACCCATCTGGCCGTGTTCGCACGGAGTGACGCACACAGCGGTGATGATACCGCACCCACCCAGCTGTCTTTGTTGGCGCAATTTTGCGGCCACTTCGGGGTGGCTGCTCCGGGCGTGCACGCCAAGTACTTTTTTCATGACTTCGGCGGCTTTCGCCTAAAGTGGGAGTGCCACACCGAATTTGCTACCTACACATTTCTGGAAAATCATCTGGCCAGCGCTGCTTTGGTCAGCGATTCTGCAGTCAACGTAACGGCCGGCTTGGATGAGGTATTCGCCAGGCTGCCTTTGCGTCATATACCACAGTGGTGGTTGGCCGGCTTGCAGGGCAAAGTTATGGTGGCCGCTCATCTGGCCCTGATTGCCGGCGATAGTCGCGAGCAGCCGGCCGGCTTGCGCAAGTATTTCGAGGGTGGCTTGGCAGTCGGCAGCGAGCTCATCGCGCGCGGTGAAGTGTGGACCGATTTTCTGATTCAAGCCGATGGTTTCGGTCGCTTTGTCCTCAAAGATTTTGGTTTTCTTGAACAGCAAGCCGGCCGTACCGTGCAACGTCTGCTGGAAATCGAAACTTACCGGATGATGGCCTTGCTGGGCTTGCCGCAGGCGCAGTCGGCAGCGCCGGTGCTGACAGCGATAGAAAACGAATTGGTGGCACTGACGGCGACGCTCACACGTAGCGAGGCAGCTGAGTTGGCCGATACCGATGCCGAGCAGGCGGTATTGCGCAGTATTATCGATTTGGCTGCGCGTTTGGAACAGTTGACGCTGGAAAACAGTTACCGTTTTTCCGCCTCAAAAGCTTACTTCAGCTTGGTCAAAGCGCGCATCCTGGAATTGCGCGAAACGCGCATCGAAGGCTTGCCGACCATTGCCGAATTCATGGATCGGCGCTTGGCACCGGCCATGCATACCTGCGAAGCCATCGTGCGTCGCCAAGAAGCGCTGGCGGCGCGGATTGCGAATACCAATGATTTATTGCGCACGCGCGTCGGCATCATGCAAGAGCAGCAAAATCGTAAAATCTTACAAAGCATGAATGCGCGCGCGGCCCAACAATTGCGCTTGCAACAAGCGGTCGAGGGTTTGTCGGTCGCCGCCATCAGCTATTATGTGGCCGGCTTATTTTTGTATACCGGAAAAGGCTTGAAGGCGCTCGGTCTGAACATCAACCCGGAGTTACTGACGGGTGTACTGATACCAGTCATCGCCCTGACGGTGTGGTACAGCTTGCGGCGCATGCACCGCAAGCTGCACTGACGTAAGGGAGGGGCGCAATCGATCGGTCTGCTGAGCGATCAGTTGCGCTCTCTGAGTACGCGAACCACGCCGCTCAAGTGCTTGATATTGCGCATGATGCGCGCCAAGTGCGTGCGGTCTTCGACTTGTATCGTGAAGTGGATGTGCGTCATGTCGTTGGCGTCGCCATCTTCCATATTGACATGGCTGATATTGGCTTCTGATTCACCGATTTCAGCGGCAACTCGTGCCAGCGCGCCGCGCTCATTGCTGGCGGTGACTTCAATACGGGTATCAAAACTGCGATTGACTTCATCGCCCCAATTGACATCGATCCAGCGGTCCGGTTCTTTGCTGCGTAAACGTTTGGCGTGCTCGCAGTCGTCGGTGTGCACGATCAAGCCTTGGTCGCGTTTCAGTTGACCGACGATGACATCGCCCGGAATTGGCAGGCAACATGGTGCCAATTGTACTGACACGCCTTCGCTGCCATAGATAATCACCGGTTCGTGCTTGTACTCAGGACGGTCGCCCAACTGTTGAAACGGTATCGAGGAGGAGTCATCTTCGACCAAGTCGAGCAAATGGCGTGCCACCAATGCTGCCATGCGCTTACCGATGCCGATGTCGGCATACAGTTCATCGATGGATTTAGCGCTCGATTCGTTGAGTAACTTATCGATCAGCGCATCGGGCAGTTCCGGATTGAGATTCACCGCCACCAAGGCTTGTGCCAGCAATTGCTTGCCCAGTTCGGTTGATTCGCTCAGATTGATGGTGCGTAAATAATGACGGATCGCCGAGCGCGCCTTGCCAGTTCTGACATAGGTCAGCCAATTCGGGGTAGGGCGCGAATTCGGTGAAGTGATGATTTCGACGATATCGCCGTTCTTGAGTTCTGAACGCAGTGGCACCGGCTCGTGATTAATCCGGGTGGCAATCGCTTGATCGCCGATATCGGTATGGATATTGTAAGCAAAATCGAGTGCCGTGGCACCGCGCGGCAGGGCGATGATTTTGGATTTCGGGGTGAACACATAGACTGAGTCGGGGAACAGATCAATTTTGACATGTTCGAGGAATTCAGCCGAATCACCGGTTTGTTTTTGTATATCTAACAGCGACTGCAACCAGGCGTGGGTACGCTGCTGCAGATCGGTCAAGCTGCCTTCGTCGTTTTTATACAGCCAGTGTGCTGCCACGCCTGATTCGGCGACACGATGCATTTCTTGCGTACGGATTTGAAATTCCACCGGCGTGCCGTATGGGCCGATCAAGGTGGTATGCAGCGATTGGTAGCCATTCGTCTTGGGAATGGCGATGTAATCTTTGAACTTGCCCGGCATAGGCTTATAGAGTGCGTGCAGCGAGCCGAGGGCGTAATAACTTTCGCGGAAATTTTCTACCACCACGCGAAAACCGTAGACATCCAGCACTTGTGAAAAGCTCAGGTGCTTGTCTTGCATTTTGCGGTAAATACCATACAAAGTTTTTTCGCGCCCATAGACTTCTGCGGTCAGTCCGGCTTCTTTGAGTGTGCTTTTTACCGCTTCGAGAATTTTGCTGACGACTTCGCGGCGGTTGCCGCGTGCCGCTTTGACCGCTTTCGACAGCGTGCGATAGCGCATCGGGTACAAATGAGAAAATGCCAGATCTTGTAATTCGCGGTAAATATTATTGAGTCCGAGACGGTGCGCAATCGGCACATACACGTCCATGGTCTCGCGCGAGATGCGGCGTTTTTTTTCTGATGACATGACGCCGAGCGTGCGCATATTGTGCAAACGATCGGCCAACTTGACTAAAATGACGCGGACATCGCGCGCCATGGCCAGCAGCATCTTGCGGAAATTTTCCGCCTGTGCCTCGATCTGGCTTTGAAATTCGATTTTTTCCAACTTTGACAAGCCGTCGACCAAGGCCGCTACCGGCGCGCCGAAACGCTCGATCAATTCATCTTTTTTGACATCCTGATCTTCCATCACATCATGCAGCAGCGCTGCCATGATGGCCTGTACATCAAGCTTCCAGTCGGCGCAGATCTCGGCCACGGCAATCGGGTGGGAAATATATGGTTCGCCCGACTTTCTGACCTGACCTAAGTGCATTTCATCAGAAAAACGGTAGGCTTCCTTGACCAATTTCAGATCGGCCGGCGACATGTACTCGGCCAGACGTTGACTTAATGCGGTGGTGGAGGCGACGCCGATGTGCGTAACGACAGGGGGTGCGGCAGGACTGCGAGGGGAGGACGGCATGGTACTCGATTTGCTGCTGGTGGGGCTGCTGGTGGGGCTGTTGTTGGGACCGCCGTTAGGGCTATTGCCGCGGGCCGACGCAACAGCCGCCGATCCGGCCGGAGAGTGGTGTAACGAGGAATTGCAAAGCGCGGTATTCATTCCCTGGCTCCCGGCCGGTTGGCGTTGAGGCGATCTGATGCGAACGCGGTAACGATTACATCGGTACTTTTTTAAGCATTTCTATGCCGATTTTACCTTCAGCGATTTCGCGCAGCGCGGTAACCGTCGGTTTGTCTTTGGATTCTACCTTAGGTGTATGACCTTGCAACAACTGGCGCGTGCGGTAAGTCGCACAGAGTGTCAGTTGAAAGCGGTTAGGGATGCGTTTCAAAGCGTCTTCAATGGTAATGCGTGCCATGGTTTTTTCCTGATTGCTGATGATATATGATGAAATGTAAAGCGCGTCGTGCCAGTGATGCTGTCGTCTGCGGCTATAAGCGCAGCCTCAGTCGGGATTGGCATGAATGCCGAGCTGGGCGAATAACTCGCTGTTTCGTGTCGCTTGTTGTATAAAACGACAACGTGTCGCTCTGATGATGGCGTTCAAGTCGGACAGCGCAGTAGCAAAGTCTTGGTTGATAATAACATACTCGAACTCTGGCGAGTGCGCCATTTCGCCGCCGGCCGCCAAAATCCGCCGGGTAATCACGTGCGGTTCATCTTGTCCGCGCTTTTTCAGGCGATCTTCGAGTGCCGGAATCGACGGCGGCAAGATAAAAATTCCTACTGCGCCGGGAAACTGTTTGCGTACCTGCTGTGCGCCTTGCCAGTCGATTTCCAGTAGTACATCGGTGCCAGCCCGCATTTGTTGTTCGATCAAGAGGCGCGAGGTGCCGTAGAAATTGCCATGCACTTCGGCCGATTCCAAAAACTCGCCTTGTTCTTTGCGCGCCAGGAAATCGGCCGGTGTGGTGAAATGGTATTGGCAGCCATCTTGTTCGCCCGGGCGCGGGGCGCGCGTGGTAAACGAAATGGATAGTTTGATCTGCGGCTCTTGCGCCAGCAAAGCGTTGACCAAGGTCGATTTGCCAGCCCCGGAAGGGGCGGCAACGATGAATAAACTGCCGGCGGTGGATGACGCAGCAGCGGTGAGCGGGGACGTGAACGGTAACATCCTGGGCCTTTCAAGTGGCGGTGTGGCGCGAGCAGCGCGCGGGACTACAGCAGTCTGGCAGCCGTGCTGACGAAAAATATCGCGCGAGTATACGTAAAAGCGCGTGCTTATTCAAGATTTTGTACTTGTTCGCGCATTTGTTCTATGAATAATTTTAATTCCATGGCGGCATCGGCGAGTTCTTTGAGTGCCGCTTTCGAACCCAGTGTATTGGCTTCGCGATTCAATTCTTGCATCATGAAATCGAGCCGCTTACCAACTTGGCCGCCTTTTTTCAGGATATGTCGCGTTTCGCTCAAATGCGCCGACAGCCGCGCCAGTTCTTCGGCCACGTCGACGCGTATGCCGTACACCGTCACCTCTTGGCGGATGCGGTCGAGCGTCTCTTCACGCGTGATGCCGGGCGTGCCGGCAGCGGTCAGGCCGAGCGCTTCTTCGAGGCGGGCAATGGCCTTTTGCTGAAATTGCTGCAACATTTGCGGCATCAGCGGGGTAATTCGGGCCACGATCTGTTCCATCGCATCGATTCGGCTCGTCAAAACCTGTTCGAGTGCGGCCCCTTCGCGGCGGCGACTCTCAAGGAAGGCGTCCAGGGTTGCATTGATGGTGTCGTTGATACTGGCCTGTAAACTGTCGGCATTGATCTCGCTTTCTTCGATCACACCAGGCCAGCGCAAGAGTTCATTGCTGCTCAAGGCGGTGGCATCGGGGAAGTAGGCTTGCAAATCTGCCTGAAAACGCGCCAATTCGGCCAATACCGTGGCATTCAGTGATTTTTGTT
This sequence comes from Undibacterium sp. 5I2, assembly GCF_035019605.1. NCBI lineage: Bacteria > Pseudomonadati > Pseudomonadota > Betaproteobacteria > Burkholderiales > Oxalobacteraceae > Undibacterium > Undibacterium sp. 5I2. The sequence goes on from NZ_JASJVS010000028.1 coordinate 42,784, forward strand.
GCTTGTCGTGGAGGTTTTTGCCGAAGCTGAAGCGGCATTCGACCTTGCCGCGCGTGAGCTTGCGTGAAATGGCGTCGCGAAACAAGGGTTCGACCGAGCGGAAGTCGTCATTGATACGAAATTGCAGGTCAAGGAAGCGCGAATTGACGCTCTTGATCTCGATAGTCATCGTGCCAGCCTCGGTTTCGCGTGTGCTCGTGGCATAGCCTGTCATACTGTAAATACTCAAAATAGTGACCTCATTCGTTCTGATTCGTTCTGAATCGGCACAGAAGAATCCAAAAAAGTTATTGCGTAGAAGGATATTCTTTACAAACCGCCCGATTATCCACACAATCGCTGCTGTATATAGGATTGGAAGATTGATGGCTGCACAAAATAATGCCCCCCTACCAGATGGGCTGGAAATCGCCGGATACCGTATTGTAAAGAAAATTGCCTCCGGTGGCTTCAGTATTGTCTATCTGGCGTCGGATGAAGATGGCAATGCGGTGGCGATTAAAGAATATTTGCCGAGTTCATTGGCTTTGCGTCAGCAGGGTGAGCTTGTGCCTTCCATTTCGAATGACAATTTACCTATCTATCGCATCGGTCTCAAATGCTTTTTTGAGGAAGGCCGCGCACTGGCGCGGATTTCCCATCCGAATGTGGTCAGCGTACTCAATTTTTTCCGCGCCAATGAAACCGTGTACATGGTGATGGCCTATGAATCAGGGCGCTCCTTGCAAGAGCATATCTTGCGCCGCCGTGACAAAGGCGAAAAACCCTTGGTCTCCGAGCGTTTCATTCGGCGCATGTTCAACCAAGTCATGAATGGCTTGCGCGAGGTGCATACCAATAAGCTGCTGCATCTCGATCTGAAACCGGCCAATATCTATCTGCGTCTTGATGGCACGCCGATTCTGCTCGACTTCGGTGCCGCGCGCCAGACCCTTAAAACCGATATTCCCAAGCTTTATCCTATGTATACCCCGGGTTTCGCGGCGCCGGAACTGTATCAAAAGAATGGCAACCTCGGCCCTTGGACCGATATTTACAGCATTGGTGCCTCGATCTTCGCCTGCATGATAGGCGCGCCGCCACAGCCGTCGGATCAGCGTAAAACCAATGATAAAATGGATTCCCATTACCGCAAGCTCGAAGCGATGTATTCGCTCGAACTCATTGAGGTGGTACGCTGGTGTTTGAAGCTCGACCCGCTGGAACGGCCGCAGAGTGTATTTGCCCTGCAAAAAGCCTTGGCAACCAAAGCCCAGGTGCCGCCGGAGCAGAGTTTGGGAGAAAAGTTGAAGCAAAAAATTTCGGGACTGTTTTCTCGTGGGAATCGAAAAACGCGCGACAGCGACCACACGACCATACAAGAAAGCACCTTGAATTGAACCTGTCAGGTAGCAGCAGGGACCGCACGGCGGTTTTTTATTAATTATTATTTCAAAAGCTGATACACGTCATGCGTTTTTCCGTTTATCAAGAAAGCCATATCGGCGGTCGTAAAGTCAATCAAGATCGCATGGGCTACAGTTTTACCCGCGATGCGATTCTGTTATTGCTGGCCGATGGTATGGGCGGCCACATCATGGGTGAAATGGCCGCGGCCATCGCCATGCAAACCATCGGTTCGCTGTTTCAACAACAAGCGCATCCGCTGGTCGGTCGTCCTGAGCGTTTTTTGGAAGACAGCTTCCTGGCTGCGCATCAGGAAATTCATCGTTATCGCACCATCAATAATCTGCCCGAAACACCGCGCACCACCATCGTCGCCTGTTTAATACAAAACGGTTACGCGTATTGGGCGCATTGTGGCGATTCGCGTCTGTACTGGATGCGCCAAGGGCAAATCTTATTGCGCACCAAAGACCACTCGCGCATCGAAACCTTGATTGCCCAAGGCAAGGTCGATCCATCCGAACGCCATACCCATCCTGATAGAAATAAATTGTTCAACTGTCTCGGTGCGCCGAATTCACCGATCGTCGAACTGTCCCGCCGCGCCGTACTGCAGCCGGGTGACCTGTTGTTACTGTGTTCAGATGGTTTTTGGTCTATGCTGCCCGACCATGTGCTGGCACAAAAACTGCACGAAAACACGATCGTGCGGGCGATCCCGGAATTAATCCGTTCTGCCGTCAGCATCGCCGGTAAGCACAGCGACAATGCCACGGCACTGGCGATGATGTGGGAAGGCGATGATCGCCTCGAAGATTCCTCCATCATCTCCACCAATACCTTGCCTATCGGTTCGATTACCACCACGATTCAAGCACCGCTTGATCCTGATGTGGCGATGGATAACAACGATGCCGATATTTTCAACGATGCCGAAATTGAAAAAGCGATTGCCGAAATTCGCAACGCCATTCATAAATCGGCGCGTATCACCACTAAAAATTAACGCCATGTCTACTAATTTACGTCCTAGCGGTCGCGCCGCTGATGCTTTACGCCCGGTTGTCATCAACCGTCATTTCACCAAACACGCCGAGGGCTCGGTATTGATCGAATTCGGCGACACCAAGCTCATCTGCACCGCCAGCATTGAAGACAAAGTCCCGGGCTTTTTAAAAGGCAAGGGGCAGGGCTGGATGACAGCGGAATACGGCATGCTGCCAAGGTCTACGCACACACGCATGGACCGCGAAGCGGCCAAAGGCAAGCAATCTGGTCGTACCCAGGAAATTCAACGTTTGATCGGCCGTTCACTACGCGCCGCGTTTGACCTCGAAGCCTTCGGCGAACGCACCTTGCATCTTGATTGCGATGTGCTGCAAGCCGATGGCGGTACCCGCACGGCCGCGATCACCGGTGCCATGGTGGCGGCCTACGATGCCTTCGCTAAATTAGTCGATAACGGCGTGCTGCCAGCGGTGCCGCTGCGGCATTTTGTTGCGGCCATCTCGGTTGGTGTCTATCAAGGCATGCCGGTACTCGACCTCGATTATCCGGAAGATTCGAATTGCGACACCGATATGAACGTGGTCATGACCGAGGCCGGTGATTTTGTGGAAATTCAAGGCACGGCCGAAGGCGCGGCGTTTGATCGCGCCAGCATGAATCAATTGCTCGACTTGGCCGAGGGCGGTATCAGCGATCTGATCGCCTTGCAAAAGCAAGTGCTCGGTTTGCTGGAACAGTGAAGGCTGCGCGAATGACAAAAGAAATCGTATTAGCATCGAATAACGCCGGTAAGTTGCGCGAGTTTTACCAAATTCTCGCGCCGCTGGGAATCGAATTGCGCGCGCAAGCTGAGTTGGGCGTGGCCGAAACCGACGAGCCGTATTTCACCTTCGTTGAAAACGCCCTGCGCAAGGCGCGCCATGCTGCTGCAGAGACTGGTTTGCCGGCCTTGGCCGACGATTCCGGTATTTGTGTGCCAGCCTTGGGCGGCGCGCCTGGCGTGCTGTCGGCGCGGTTTGGCGGTGCCCCGAAATCGGACCAACGCAATAACGCAGCATTGCTCAGTGCCATGGCTGCGCATGCCGACAAGTCGGCGTATTACTACTGCGTGCTGGTGCTGGTGCGCAGTGAACATGATCCGCAGCCGCTGATTGCCGATGGCTTATGGCATGGTCGGCTCATCGATACCGCTCGCGGCAGCAATGGCTTCGGCTATGATCCGCACTTTTACCTGCCGGATTTAGGGAAAACCGTGGCTGAACTCGATGCGGCAGAAAAAAATCAACGCTCACATCGGGCCCAAGCACTACGCGTTTTGTTCGAGAAATTAAAATGATTCCGATTAAGCCGATTTCGAATACTGGCGCGCCGGCTGCCCGCCCAGCCATGGCGCTCGACGCCGTGCCGCAGGATGTGGCCGCGCGTTTCCTCGCGCCTGGCAGCCTCAATCTGAGCGTCTTGCCGCCCTTGTCGCTGTATGTGCATTTTCCTTGGTGTGTTAAGAAATGCCCGTATTGTGATTTCAATTCGCATGAAGTCAAAGGCAGCTTCGATGAAAATGCTTATCTCACAGCCTTGCGCAGTGATTTGGAAGCGGCGCTGCCGCTGATTTGGGGCCGTAAAATTTACACCGTCTTCATCGGCGGCGGCACCCCCAGCCTGATGTCGGCGGCCGGACTCGATCGCTTGATGTCGGATCTGCGCACCTTGCTGCCCTTGGCCAGCGAAGCAGAGATCACCATGGAAGCCAATCCAGGTACCTTCGAGACCGATAAATTCCGCTCCTTTCGCGACAGTGGCATCAATCGGCTGTCGGTTGGCATACAGAGTTTTAATTCTGCGCATCTGGCTGCGCTCGGTCGCATTCATGATGGTGACAGTGCCGCGCGTGCCGTCGAGATCGCGATGACGCATTTTGATAACGTCAACCTCGATCTGATGTTTGCCTTGCCCGGGCAAAACTTGGATCAAGTAGCACAAGATGTGGCGCGCTTATTGGCGTTCGCACCGGCGCATCTGTCTTTGTATCACCTGACGCTGGAACCGAATACTTATTTCGCCAAATTTCCGCCGCCAATTCCGGACGACGATACCAGCGCCGATATGCAAGACTACATCCACAATAGTCTGGCAGCGGCCGGCTATGGTCACTACGAAGTGTCGGCCTATGCCCAGGTCGGCCGCGAAGCGCGCCACAATCTCAATTACTGGAATTTCGGCGATTACCTTGGCATCGGTGCCGGTGCTCATTCCAAATTGTCCTTCCCCCATCGCATCGTGCGCCAAGCCAGACTCAAGCAACCGCAAGCCTATATCGACGCCTGCCGCAGCGGCAATCCGATACAAGAATCGCATGAAATCGATGCGGCAGATTTGCCGTTTGAATTCATGCTCAATACTCTGCGGCTTAATCACGGCTTCCCAGTTAACTTATTCCAAGAGCGCACAGGATTGTTGCTCAACGACATGGAAGCCTCGTTGCAACTGGCTGAGCGCAAAGGATTGATGCAACGTGACCACAGTCGCATCGTTCCTACTCCATTGGGGAAATTATTTTTGAATGATTTGCAGCAAATTTTTTTGAAGTATGCATAATAAGCAATGATTTTAGTAAACGCAGACGCTACGCCAGTTGCCTAGGCTTAGTGTAAACCCTCCAGAGTGTTGTTTTGCTTTGAAGAAAGATTTACATTCCTTGCTGCAAGTTAAAAAAATACGCCAAATTGGTGTTACTTGTCACATTTGAACAAAGTATTTATGATTCACAAAACCGGGCTTCCGAGCTTAATGCCAGTAATGAATGTGAAACAGCAACTGTCAGCAATCCATGCCGACTTTGGTGCAGCAGAAATAAATGAAGTGTTATCCACCTTAGCTATCTGGAAAGAAAAGCAATTTTTTGATGAACTCTCTGCGATCTCTTGGCTGTTAACATTTTCCGATCCTCAACAAATCCCCACTGATTTGCACACGCGCTTGCCGGCTTCGCGCATCAGCTTGTGTATTCCGGAGGTGATGTGTGCTGAGCGCGACAACCACTCGCGCCTCAAACATTTTGCCAGTAACGGCTTTCGCGTTTTTACCGATGAGTTTGCCTCGCAAACCGAGTTGGCTTGGGCTGACACCAAACAAATCGCGCTCGACTGTAGCAACGGCGTGCCATTTTTTGCCAAAGGCTGGACTGGACGTTTGGGCGCGGCCCAGCACTGGGCTAAAAATATCTCGACTCCGAATGTACTGGAGCAAGCGCAGCAGGCTGGTTTCAAATGGTTTTCCGGCGAGTATGCGTTTCAACCGCCAGTACTGAACAAAACTGCCGATGGCTCGGCGCGCACGCGTTTGCTCAAACTCTTGGGCCTGGTCGCGCGCGATGCCGATTCCGCCGAACTCGAAGAGTTGTTCAAACAGGATGCCAGCCTGTCGTTCATGCTCTTCAAATTGGTCAGCTCGGCCGCCTTCGCCCAGACCATGCGGGTATCGAGTTTTGCTCAAGCCATCAATCTGCTTGGCCGTCGACAGTTGCAGCGCTGGTTGCAATTGCTGCTGTATGCGCGCCAACAAGACCAAGTGGGCGGGCTCAATCCGCTCATGGCCAGAGCCGCGTTTCGCGCCAGTATGATGGAAAATTTATGTCTCCGACTCGGTGGTAGTAAAGATGATCTCGACGGCGCCTTCATGGTCGGCATGTTTTCTTTGCTCGATAAACTGTTTGGCAGCGAGCTGCCGGAAATCTTGCAGCCACTGTGTTTGGAGCAGCACATTCTTGACGCTTTACTCGAACGTAGTGGCCAACTTGGCCTGTGTCTGCGTTTGGTTGAGTGCGCCGACCGGCCACAAGGCCCGCTGCTGACAGAAACACTGCAATTGTTGGAACTCGATGCCGACACCTACTACGATAGTGTGTTGCGCGCTTATATTTGGGTTAATCAGGTTTGCCGGGATATGTGACGATGAAAACCATTTCCGCTGCGACTCATTTGGAACTCGGCGCTTCGCTAGGCGAAGCCGTGCTGAGTTTGTCTGATGCAGCCTTGGACCGTGAAATCAATCGTATTGCCGGGGCATTATTCGATGATGCCACGGTCAGTTACCAGCGCCATGGCGCTGCGTTGGAAATCTGCGCGCCGGCCAAGCAAGAGGGCTTGCGCTATCCGGTGTCGCCGGAAACGTTTTATTTGCTGTCAGCCAAAAACGGCATATATTCGGAAACCGATCTGATCGAGCTCAATCGCTTATCCATGCTCACGGCACGCTTGTTTGAAGTGCGTCAAGCCAGTGCGAAAACGCAGGCGCTGCAACTGCGCGAACAGCTGTTGCAGACCCAGGTACTCGATCAGATTCATGAATCGGTGATCACCATGGATTTGGCTGGATTTATTCTGAGTTGGAATCGTGGCGCAGAAAAATTATTCGGTTATCGCTCCGATGAAGCCGTTGGAAAAAATATCTTATTCCTCTACGAAGAGGAAGGGCAGCAGGGCGACGATGAATTTTTACAGCATGGTGGGCGCGAGATGGAAGTGCGCCGCCGTAAAAAATCAGGGGAAGTTTTTTGGGCCAGCCTGAGCTTGTCTTTATTAGCCCAGCACGACCAGGCGGTAGGCATGGTGGCCTACTTGAGCGATATCACGCATCGCAAAGAATCGGAACAGAAAATCAATCATCTGGCTTACTTCGATGCGCTCACCAATTTGCCCAATCGAAATTTATTCAAGCAATTAGTCGATCAGTCTTTGCAAACTGCGCTGCGCAAACAAAGCAACTGCGCTATTCTGTTCATCGATCTCAACCGCTTCAAGCCGGTCAATGACATGCTTGGGCATCAAGTTGGCGATGCCTTGCTGATTCAAGTGGCACAACGCTTCCGTGCCAGCTTGCGCGACCAAGACATGGTGACCCGACTCGGCAGCGACGAATTTGCGATCGCCTTGCCCGAGATGAATCAACACTATCATGCCAGTCTGGTAGCGCAAAAAATCTTGTCCTGCTTGGAGCAGATTTTTCATATCGATGGACATGAATTACGCATCGGTGCCAGCATAGGCATCGCCGTTTATCCCGACGATGGCATGGACGCGGAAGGCTTGTTGCAACGTGCCGACATCGCCATGTATAAAGCCAAACGCAGCGCTCTTGATGCCAGCGGTAGTTACGCCTTTTATAATCCGAGCATGAATGCCCACATCGCCGGCAAATTGTTCATCGAGGCGGGCTTGCGCAAAGCCTTGGAGCGGCAAGAATTTTTCTTGGTCTACCAACCCAAGCTCGATGTGCAGAGCCAGACCATGACCAGCGTGGAAGCGCTGTTGCGCTGGCATCATCCGGAGCGCGGCTTGATCTCGCCGGTGGAATTCATCACCATCGCCGAAGAAACCGGTTTGATCTTGGCGGTCGATGCCTGGGTATTGGAACGCGCCTGCCAACAGGCGGCGCAATGGCAAGCGGAGGGCGTGCCACCGTTTCGCATCGCCGTTAATTTATCGGCCAAGGAATTCACCGTCGGTTTGCCGGCGCGGGTCAGCGCGGTACTGCTCAAATACCAAATCGCCCCACAATGGCTGGAACTCGAAATTACCGAGAGTATGCTCATGCACAGTACCGAGAGCGTGATCGCCATCATGGATGATATCGTTGCCTTGGGTGTGAGCTTGGCGCTCGATGATTTCGGTACCGGTTACTCGAGTTTATCGTATCTGAAGCGCTTCCCCATCACCTCGCTGAAAATCGACCGCTCGTTTGTGCAAGGCATACCTGGTGACAGTAATGATTGTGCGATTGCCAGTGCGATCATTAAAATGGCCCATCAACTCAAGCTCAAAGTCGTCGCTGAAGGCGTGGAAACCCCAGCCCAGCTGGCTTTCTTGAAAGCGGCCGGTTGTGACGAGGTGCAGGGCTACTTGTTCGCCCGTCCGCTGCCACCGACGCAAGTAGCCGGATTGCTGGGCATGGTTTTTTAGCGCAATACCGCGCGCAGCGCTTGTCCAGCGGCCGATCTCAGGCTATAATTACGCGCTTGGAAGGTTGGCAGAGCGGTTGAATGCACCAGTCTTGAAAACTGGCGAGGTGTTATAGCCTTCGTGAGTTCGAATCTCACACCTTCCGCCAGATTGATAAGATAAGCCCTTGATTTTCAAGGGCTTTTTCTTTTTCTGGCCTACCCAGTATGCCATTCGGTATGCCATCTTATTTGGGTTGGCGTTGGATGTTATTGGATTCCTTTGGAGTATCTGTTTATTATTGTTGTAAATTTTAAACGTGCCGAGCTGTCAATTAGATGCATAAATTTTCTCAATTTAATTAACGATACTATTTAGGGCCTGTTGTTATGTGGGTTGCTAGCAACGGTTATCGGTATGAATGTACCTAGATATTGTAATTTTACCCTGTGTTCTATCAGACTATTTTTGTATGTTAATACACGCCAAGCTCCCGGCGATTCTCCCGTTGACCTAAGGAGGAAATTATGGTCCGAATGACATAATTCTACGTAGCAATATTAAATGAAATTAAATATCTCGAACAAGTTTGTGGCCCAGCCTGTTTCGGCACAACATCAACAATGCAAAAGAGATGTTTTAAAGCAGTCGATTGTAAAACCTCCTACATCGAAAATAGTCTCCGAACCGTAGAAATCTGCGCGCAATAATCATTCGAATCAACTTAACTCCAATAACATCGCTTATTGGAAGTCACGCGGGCTTGTTCCGAACCAAAAACCTTAGCAATTAATATTTGCTTACCCTGATGCGCCAGCCTCTAGGTGGGTTTCCTTTATTTGAGAAAAAAATATGCAACGAATATTGATAACTGGATCAGAAGGTCTAGTGGGTAAGGCTGTGCGAATCGAACTGGAAAAGCAAGACATGATTGTTCAAGGTCTAGATTTGCTGGGGAAGGGAAGGGAATGGGGGAACGTATTAGACACGAATGCGGTTCATTTAGGGCTAGAAGGTTGTGACGGTGTTATTCATCTTGCAGCAGTTTCTCGCGTCGTTTGGGGGGAGCGCGACCCTGACGCATGCTGGAGAACCAATGTGGAAGGATTGGGCAATGTATTGACTGAGGTTTCCAATCAAGTAACTCCACCGTGGGTAATTTTTGCCAGTAGTCGTGAAGTGTACGGGCAACCTGAGCATTTGCCGGCCAACGAAGAGACGCCGCAGTGTCCTGTAAATATCTATGGTCGATCCAAACTGGCAGGGGAGGAACTGATTCAGCAAGCTCGCTTAAAAGGCATGAGAGCGGCAACGATACGTCTTTCAAATGTATATGGTCGGACTTGTGATCATCATGATCGGGTAATTCCTGCATTTGCAAGAGCTGCAGTAAATGGTCATCAACTGCGTGTTGATGGTTCTGGACATACTTTTGACTTTACACATATTGACGATACCGTTGGCGGTATCGTCGCGCTTGTGCATTATTTACAGCAAGGAAATGATGCGCCTCTTCCAATTCACTTCTTAACTGGCCAAGCAACCACGCTGCAACAACTAGCGGAGATTTCGATAGAAATTGCTGGAACTTCAGCCTCTGTAGTGCAGGCGAGTCCGCGTTCATACGATGTTTCTCAGTTCTATGGGTGTAATCAGCGTGCTTTTGATGTACTAGGGTGGAAACCCAAAGTATCTTTGCGTGAGGGCGTGACAAGATTAATCTCCGATTATAAATCCGATCAATCGATCAACACATTCAATGAGTCCTTATCATGAAAATATTGCAAGTTATTCATGGGTACCCGATGCGCTACAACGCGGGCTCAGAAGTCTATACACAAACTTTATGTCACGGGTTAGCAGAGCGCCATGAGGTTCACGTGTTTACCCGTGAAGAGGATCCTTTTGCACCTGATTTTGGAATGCGTATAGAAACAGACATTGACGAACCAAGAATTACAGTTCACTTGGTCAATAATGCTCGGAATCGGGACCGCTATAGTGAGATTGGAATTGATCAGCGATTTGCAGAGTTGCTTAATCGATTAACTCCTGACATTGTTCATGTCGGACATTTAAATCACTTGTCTACTTCGATGTTGCAAGAGGCCGCTAATCGGGATATTCCAATTGTCTACACTTTGCATGACTATTGGGTGATGTGTCCGCGCGGGCAATTTATGCAAATGCAACCCAAAGACGCAAATACGCTATGGGCAGCCTGTGATGGGCAAGAGGATAGAAAATGTGCCGAAAATTGTTATTCTCGATATTTTAGTGGGGACCCAGCCGAATATGAGTCGGACACTATCTATTGGACGGATTGGGTTTCGCGAAGAATGAAACATTTGCGAGCGATGACCGATCTTGTCGACGTCTTTGTCGCCCCCGCTAAGTATCTGTATCAACGATATCGTGATGATTTTGGATTGTCTGAGTCAAAATTAAAATACCTTGATTATGGATTTGATCTTAATCGACTTGAGGGGCGACTACGTGAGTTTGGCGAACCCTTTACATTTGGCTATATCGGGACACACATTCCTGCGAAAGGAATTCATCAGTTAATCGAAGCATTTGGAATGATTAAGGGCAGTGCCAAGTTGCGAATATGGGGGCGACCAAGGGGGCAAGAAACGCAAGCGCTAAAGGCACTTGCGCTTGCCTTGCCAAAGGAAATTTCAGAGCGGATTGAGTGGATGCAGGAATATCGAAATCAAGAAATCGTTCACGACGTTTTCAACCATGTTGACGCGATTGTTGTTCCTTCAGTGTGGGTAGAAAATTCACCCTTGGTAATTCATGAGGCACAACAGGCCCGCGTGCCAGTTATTACCGCAGACGCGGGTGGTATGGGGGAGTATGTACGTCATGAAGTCAATGGTCTAGTGTATGAGCATCGCTCAGTAGCAGCACTCGCATTGCAGATGCAGTGTATGGTTGACGACCCAGTCCGAGCGCGTGAGCTTGGCGAGCGAGGCTATCTATATAGTGATGATGGTCAAATTCCTTCGATTATTGACCATGTAATTGAGATCGAGAACTTATATAGGGATGTTCTTAGTCGACGAAATAGTGCTCGCGTTAGCTCAAGTGATGGACCTTGGCGTATCACTTTTGACACCAACCCAGACTCCTGCAACTTGCGTTGCATTATGTGTGAAGAGCACTCCCCACATAGTGCACTTCAGAGCATACGGATCGCCGAGGACCGCCCTCGTCGTGTCATGCCTTTTGAACTGATTCGTAAGACAGTGGCGGAAGCCGCAGCGCATGGTTTGAGAGAAATCATTCCTTCTACCATGGGGGAGCCATTGTTATATAGTAATTTTGAGGATGTTTTGGCACTTTGTGTTGAATATAAGGTGCAACTTAACTTAACTACCAATGGTACTTTTCCGCGGTTAGGGGTCGAGGCATGGGCGAGGCGACTCGTTCCTGTGACCGGAGTTTTTCAAGCTAGTTGTCGCCTAAAAGTAAATTTTTATGCCGCCAGTTTCAGTTCTTGATATACGTCCTCAT